>JBBSNQ010000214.1:0-3300 GCA_038232575.1 Solirubrobacterales bacterium
CCGCCGCGCAGCACGCGGTGGTCGCCGCCCATCCACGGCTCCGAGTACTCCCTGTAGGGATCGACGACGAAGCCCGGGAAGGGCCGGAACGCGCTCTCGCACAGCTCCCAGACGTTGCCCACCATCTGCCGGCAGCCGAACGCGCTCTCGCCCGCAGGAAAGGCCGCCACGTCGACGCAGCCCGGGATCGCCTGATCGAGATTGGCCTGCTCGGGGCTCGGCGCGTCATGGCCCCACGGATAGGTTCGCTTCGAGCTCGTGAAGCCCCCGCCCCCGCCTGCGGGCTCGGCCGAGGCGGCCAGCTCCCACTCGGCCTCGGTGGGCAGGCGCCGTCCCGCCCAGCGGCAGTAGGCCTGGGCCTCGTGCCAGTTGACGTGGACGACGGGTTGATGCGGCGGCAGCGGCTCGACCTCGTCGAAGAAGCGCCGTTGCCAGGCGCCTCTGCCGCCCTGCCAGTAGACCGGATGCTCCGCGCCCGCATCGCTGCGCCAGCGCCAGCCCTCCTCGCTCCACAGCTCGCGGCACTCGTAGCCGCCGCCGTCGACGAACTCCGCGAACTGGGCGTTGGTCACAGGCGCCCGCGCGATCCGAAACGGCGCGAGCTCGACCGGGTGCGCCCACTTCTCGTTGTCGAAGACGAACGGCCTCTCGGGCGTGGCGCCGAGCATGTAGCTGCCCCCCGGTACGTCGACGTCGCCCTCGAGCGGTCCGCTCGGCTGGCCTGCGAGCAGCGCGGGATCGCGGCGCGCTCCCGGCGGCACGCAGAGGCCGTGCGTTTGGCGCGTGTAGGTGAACGCCTCGCCGTGCATGTCCTCGTGCGAGGTCGCGAGCTGCATGAAGTAGGCGGCACCGTTGGCCTCTTCGCTCGCGTGCAGGTTCTCGAGCACGTCGTCGAGCACGATGCGCAGGTAGCTGAGCGTCTCCGGACGCGACGGAAGCGGAAGCTCCCAGCGTGTGTCGTGCGCGACCTCGGAGGAGTTGTAGAGCTCGTCCGCGCCCTCGATCCTCGGTGCCCGCTCCCCCGTGCCGTTCTGGCGCCTCGGATAGCGGAGGTTCCAGAACTCCTGGAACCATCCGACGTGGCCGATCTCCCACAGCGGCGGGTTTACGATGGCAAGCGACGGGCCCATGAGCTGCTCGTCGTCGAGGTCGCTCATCAGGCTGAGCGTGCGGGTGCGTGCGTCGAAGGCGTGCTCGGTCAGCGTGCTCGTCGACGTCCGACGCTCGTCTTGCGTGAGCATCTCTAACTACTCCTCTCCGTGAGAATCGCGATCATCACCCCTGGCGGCAGCGGACCGCGCGGCGGCAACGACGCGACGGCCGAACGGTGGGCTCGGTTTCTCGGACAGCTTGGTCACCAGCGAGTCATCGAGGAGAGTTGGAGCGGGAGTGACGCCGACGTGATGCTCGCGCTCCACGCGCGCCGCAGTCACGATTCAATCAGACGCTACGCGGCTGCCCATCCCGAGCGTCCGCTGCTGGTCGTGCTCACCGGGACGGATCTCTACCGCGACATACGCTCCGATTCGGCTGCGATCGAGTCGCTCGAGCTTGCCACGCGGCTTGCGGTGCTGCAGCCGCTCGGCCTCGAGGAGCTGGCGCCCGCGCAGCGCGTCAAGGCGCGCGTGATCTATCAGTCGGCGGAGCCGCTCGAGCGCCAAGAGGCGTCGGGCGCGCGCTTCGACGTGCTCGTGGCCGGCCACCTGCGCGCGGAGAAGGATCCCTTCCGCGCAGCGCTCGCGGCGCGGCTGCTTCCCGAGGCCTCGCGCGTGCGCGTGACGCATGTCGGCGCAGCCCACGGCCCCGATTTCGTGGAGGAGGCGCACGCCCATGTCGCGGCGACGCCCCGCTACCGCTGGCTCGGCGAGCTCCCGCACGACGGCGTGCGCGAACTGCTGGCGACCGCTCGCCTGCTCGTCCAGAGCTCGCTCCTCGAGGGCGGCGCCAACACCGTGTCCGAGGCGCTCGCCGCCGGCCTGCCGGTGCTCGCCTCTGATATCCCCGGCAACGTCGGCCTGCTGGGCGCGGACTATGCGGGCTACTACCCGGCCGGCGACGAACGCGCGCTCGCGAGCCTGTTGGAGCGGGCGGAGCTCGACTGCGAGCTCTACGCGCGGCTCGAGGCGCAGTGCGCGGCGCGGCGGGAACTGACTGAGCCGGCGCGCGAGCGCGAGACGCTCGCGGCGCTGATCGGCGACGCGCTCCGGTGACGAAGCCGGTCCGCCGGGCGCCGAGAGGTTGAGTCGGTCGGGGTCCGAGAGGTTGAGCGCGCTCGGACCTCGTCCTAGCGGACGAAGCCCTCTTCCCTGAGGTAGGCCGCGGCGACTTCCTCGGGCTGCTGCTTCTGCAGGTCGACGCGCGAGTTGAGCTCCTGCATGGCGCGGTCGGTCATCGGCGCCTGGACGCGCAGGAGCACGTCGCGGCCCTCTTGGCCGATCTTCTGCAGCTCGTCGTCGCGCATCGCGAGCGAGATGTTGTAGGCCGGGAAGAGCCCCTTGTCGTCCTCGAGCGTCACGTACTTGCCGGTCGTGAGCTGACCGTCGGTGGAGAAGACGAGCCCGATGTCGGTCTGACCGCCGTCGAGCGGCTCGTACTTCGACTCGGTCGCGATGAACTCGCCGAAGTCGAGCCCGTAGGTGCGCCGCAGCCCGATCAGGCAGTCGGCACGCTGCTCGCACTCGGGAAAGCCGGTGATGCGCAGATCCCCGGCTTTGCCCTCGAGGTCTGAGATCTTCGTCGGGTTGCCGAGCTTCTTCGCCGTCTCCGGCGTCATCGCCAGTACGTAGGTGTTGTTGAACTTCGTCGGCGGCAGCGCCGTGATGTCGTCCTTGGCGAACTCGCTCTTCGCCTCCTCGTAGACCTCCATCGGCTTGGCCGGGACGTCGGCGATCGGCACGTCGAAGAACTCGACGAGCGCCGTGCCCGTGTACTCGGGATAGGCGTCGATGTTGCCGCCTTTGAGCGCTTTGAAGGCGATCTGGGCATCGCCGAGGTTCAGCTCCTTCTCGACCTTGAAGCCGGCGGCCTCGAGCGCCTGGGAGTAGATCTCGCCGAGCACGAACTGCTCGGTGAAGTTCTTCGATCCGATCGTGACCTTGGTCCGCTCGGCGCCCGGGATCTTGGCGATCGGCTCGTTCGGCTTCTCGCCGCCTCCTCCACCTGCCTGCTCGGCGTCTCCGGGGCCGCCGCACGCGGCCATGAGCAGCACGAGCAGCAGCGCGACCAGTCCCGTGGGGAGAGTGCGCCAGAGCGGGGTGCGCGGGGGCCTCATGCCGGACGCACTCTACCCCAGGCTGCGGC
>JBBSNQ010000215.1:0-3277 GCA_038232575.1 Solirubrobacterales bacterium
CGCGGTGACCAACGCGGGGACGATTCCCGACCGCGGTCTCTTCGGCGTGCACCTCCCCGACGGCCGCAGGGTCGGCGAGCTCGACGAGGAGATGGTCTACGAGGCGCGGCCGGGGCAGACCTTCATGCTCGGCGCTTCGACGTGGCGGATCGAGGAGATCACGCGCGACCGGGTGGTGGTCACGCCGGCGCCGGGCGCTCCCGGCGCGCTCCCGTTCTGGCGCGGCGACTCGGTCGGGCGCCCGGTCGAGCTCGGCAAGGCGATCGGCGCGTTTGCCCGCGAGGCCGTCGACCGCGAGCCGAGCGACCTCGTGAAGGACTATGACCTCGACGAGCGCGCGGCGCGCAACCTCGTCACCTACCTGCGCGAGCAGCGTGACGCCACGCGGGTCATCCCCAGCGACCAGACCATCGTGATCGAGCGCTTCCGCGACGAGATCGGCGACTGGCGGCTATGCGTGCTCTCGCCGTTCGGCGGGCGCGTGCACGCCGCCTGGGCGCTGGCCGTGAGCGCGCGCATCCGCGACGAGCAGGGCCTCGAGGCCGACGCGATCTGGTCCGACGACGGCATCATCGTCCACCTTCCTGACGCCGACGAGCCGCCCGGCGCAGAGATCGCGATGGTGGACCCCGACGAGCTCGAGGACCTCGTCGTCCGCGAGCTCTCGAGCTCGGCCCTGTTCGGCGCGCGCTTCCGTGAGAACGCGGCCCGGGCGCTGCTGCTCCCGCGCGCCTACCCGGGCAAGCGCACACCGCTGTGGCAGCAGCGGCTGAAGGCGCAGTCGCTGCTCGAGGTGGCCAAGGGCTCCGGTCAGTTTCCGATCATCCTCGAGACCTACCGCGAGTGCCTGCGCGATGTCTTCGACCTGCCGGCGTTGATCGACATCCTGCGCTCGCTCCAGCGCCGTGAGCTCGGGCTCGTCGAGGCCGAGACGCAGCGCGCGTCGCCGTTCGCCTCGTCGCTGCTCTTCGACTACGTGGCGACCTACATGTACGAGGGCGACACGCCCAACGCCGAGCGGCGCGCGGCGGCGCTGTCGCTCGATCGCGACCTGCTGCGCGAGCTGCTCGGCCAGGAGGAACTGCGCGACCTGATCGACCCGCGTGCGCTCGAGGAGGTCGAAGCCGACATCGGGCGTCGATCCGAGCGCGCGCAGGCGGCGAACGCCGATGGGCTGCACGACGTGCTGCGCGCGGTCGGCGACCTCACGG
This sequence comes from Solirubrobacterales bacterium, assembly GCA_038232575.1. GTDB lineage: Bacteria > Actinomycetota > Thermoleophilia > Solirubrobacterales > Thermoleophilaceae > JACCZP01. Next base: position 1,212 of record JBBSNQ010000215.1, read on the forward strand.
GCGCCGAGGCGCAGGCGTGCTCACTCCACGCCGTGTCCGCGCGCGGGATGCTCGAGCGCCTCGAGGCGGAGCGCCGCGCGGTCCAGATGCGCATCGGCGGCGAGCAGCGCTGGATCGCCGCCGAGGACGCCGGGCTCTACCGCGACGCCTTTGGAGCAGTGCCGCCTGGCGGGCTGCCCGACGTCTTCCTGGAGACGATCGATGAACCGCTCGCCCGCCTGATGCGTCGTTACGCACGCACGCACGGGCCGTTCACGACGGCTGAGCCCACGGCCCGCTACGGCGTCGACGTCGGCTCGGTCCTGCGCGAGCTCGAGCGCGCCGGCGGCCTCGTGCGCGGCGAGCTGCGCCCCGGCGGGGCCGAGCGGGAGTGGTGCGACCCCGACGTGCTAAGGCGCCTCCGCCGGGCGTCGCTCGCCTCGCTGCGGCGCGAGGTCGAGCCGGCCGAGCAGAAGGCGCTGGCCCGCTTCCTCCCGGCCTGGCAGGGCGTCGACGCCGCGCCGCCCGGCGGCGCCGGGATCGATCGACTACGCGAGATGCTCATCCCCCTCCAGGGCGTGGCGCTGACGCCCGAGACGTGGGAGCGCGACGTCCTGCCGCGGCGCCTCGGCGCGTACTCGCCGGCCTGGCTCGACGGCCTCTGCGCGGGCGGCGAGGTGGTGTGGATCGGCGCCGGCGCGCTCGGGCGCTCGAGCGGGCGCGTGGCGTTGTACTTCCGGGAGGATCTGCGTCTGCTGGGGCCGCCTCCGGGCGCACTCAAGGGCGAGCCGCCGGCCGGCCCGGTGCACGACGCGCTGCGCGACCGACTGGGGCGGGGCGCCTCGTTCTTCACCGATCTGCTCGCCGACGTGATCGAGGCCGACGGCCGCCCGATCGAGCCCGTCGAGCTCCAGGAGGCGCTGTGGGATCTCGCCTGGGCCGGCGAGGCGACCAACGACGCCTTTGCCCCGCTGCGCGCCGGCCGGCTCTCGCTCGCCCGGACGCGCGCGGAACCGCGCCGCCGCTTCGCCTCGCGCCGCCGCGGTCCGGCCGCCCCGCAGACCCAGGGGCGATGGTCGCTCGTCGCGCCGCTGATCGCGGACTCGCCCGGGCACGGGGCGCGGACGCGCGCGCTCGCAGAGCTGCTGCTGGAGCGCCACGGGGTCCTGACCCGGGAGGCGGTGCTGGCGGAGGGAATCCCCGGCGGGTTCTCCTCGCTCTACAGCGAGCTGACGAACCTGGAGACGCTCGGCACGGCGCGGCGCGGGTACTTCGTGGAGGGGCTGGGCGGCGCCCAGTTCGCCCTCGGTGCGGCGGTCGAGCGGCTGCGCGCTCTGCGCTCCGACGAAGCGGCGGGTGCGCTTGTGCTGGCGGCGACCGATCCCGCCAATCCCTACGGAGCGACGCTGCCGTGGCCGCGGCGGGAGGACCCGGCTGCTCCAGGCCCGCGCTCCAACGGCGTGGCGGCCGCGAGCGAGGGTGCACGTCCCTCAGGCGGCAGCCGGCGCCCGGCGCGGGTCGCCGGCGCCTACGTCGTGACCCTCGACGCGGAGCCGGTGCTCTACGTCGAGAGGGGCGGCAAGGGGCTCGTCGCCCTGCGCGAGCCTCTCGACGAGGCGGGTGGTCCGGCCCCGTGGGTCGCCGAGGCGCTCGAGGCGCTCGCCGACGCGGTCGGCCGAGCCCGCCTGGGAAGGCTGGCGGTCGAGCGCTTCGACGGCGAGCCGATCGTGGGCTCGCGGCTCGAGGACGCGCTGATCGAGGCGGGCTTTCGCCAAGGGCCGCGGAAGCTCACGCTGAGCGCCTGACGCTGTGGCGGATCCGCATGGTCGCCGTAGTGAGGGTGCCTGAGTGAGGCGCTGGCACAGCCACTCTCCGGGGCCGAGACCGCGGGACCCTCTATCGAGAGCTTCGAGAACCTCTGCCACGAGACCTTCCGCCGCGCCTACGCTGAGCCCGGCGGGCGCTCGGCGGCTCGTATCCTCCGCTGGCGGTGAGCTCGCTCGACGATCTGGTCCACCGCGTCCGCCCGCCGCGCGGCGAGGCCGAGGGAGCGCTCGTCCTCCTCCACGGCCGCGGTGCCAGCGAGC
>JBBSNQ010000216.1:0-3254 GCA_038232575.1 Solirubrobacterales bacterium
ACCACAGGCCTCTGCGCACCTGCTCTTCCTCGACTTCGGCGGTCAACGTCACCTTCGTGCCCCAGCCCGAGGGCTCGAGCCGCGCGGTCCCGCGCAGGCCGTCCGCGACCCACGCGAGCGAGCGCTCGGGCTCGGCCGGCTCGACGGCGACCGCGCCGACGGCCTGGGAGAGCCGCCCCTGCTCGAGCTCGGTCCAGAGCTCGGGCGGCGACTTGACCAGGGTGCGAGAGACCTCTACGGAGGACATCGCCGGCTGATTTCGAGCGCATGGCGCCGACTCCTGCCGGTGGGCGAACCTTCCCGCCGGAGCGGGACAACGAGAACCGCCTGCAGGCGATCAGACGACTCGAAACAGTCCCCTCCAGCGCTACCCTGAAGCCACGATGACCGCGAAGGAGAAGCTGCGAAGGGCAGTCGAGGAGCTGAGCGAGGCCGAGGCCGCCGAGGCCCTGGAGGCTCTCGTCAGTCGGGGCGGCAGCGCTGAGCATGACCCGATGATCGAGTTCCTAGACAACGCCCCGATCGACGACGAGCCCGATACGCCAGAAGAGCGCGAGGCGGTCGCCGAGGGCTATGAGGCGTTTCGCCGTGGCGACACGGTCAGCCTCGACGAGGTCAACGCCGAGAGCGCTTGAGCGGCTGGAAGGTCGAGCTGACCGGCCCCGCGCGGCGGGATCTGCGTCGGCTCGATCTGAACGTTGAGCGGCGCTCCTCGTCGCTCTCGGTCGGCTGCAGGAGCAACCGCTGGAAGGCGATGTGCGCAAGCTCAAGGGAACCGACAACGAGTGGCGCCTTCGGGTCGGCGATTGGCGGGTGCGCTTCCGCCGCGACACCGAGCGCAAGCTGATATCGGTCATCCGCGTGCTGCCCCGCGGCCGCGCCTACCGCAACTGAGACCTTCCCGACGCGTACAGCCGCTGCCGGCTCGATATCTCTCAGGATGGCTGCTGCCAGCCAATCGCTGTCTTCCGATCCGACTTGCATCTCGCGCGACAACGCGTAGGCTTGCAGTCGGTGGCCAAGACAAAGGCAAGCCAGAGCGGGAGCGAGAAGGGGGCCTCGAAGGGCTCGGGGGCAGGCGCGAGCGCCAAGGACTCGGGCGCGAACGCGAGGAAGTCCTCGAGGCGCGCCGGGGCGAAGGCGTCGCCCGCCGGGGCCAAGGCACCCAGGGGCGCATCTGCCAACGGCGGCGCGCGTAAGACGAGCAATCGGCGCGCTCCAGCCGCCGCCCCGCTCGACACGCTGCTGGCCGAGGGCTCGGCGGGCGGTCCTCCACGCTTCGTCTCGCTCGGGACGGCCGCGAGGGCGGCCGCGGCGCTCGCCCGCAGGCCGAGGCGCGTCGGCAGGCGGGCGCTCCGGCTGGGCGGCGAGCTCGCCGGCATCGCCGCCGGTCGCTCCGAGCGCGCCCCCGAGCGCAGCGACCGCCGCTTCGGCGACCGCGCCTGGCAGAGCAACTGGCTCTTCCGGCGCATCATGCAGGCCACCCTCGCCACGGACGACGCGGTCGAGCGCCTGATCGACGACGCCGAGCTCGACTGGCGCGACGACCGTCAGGTCCGCTTCGCCGCGCACAACCTGCTCAGCGCACTCGCGCCCCCCAACTTCCCGTGGTCGAACCCGACCGTGCTCAAGGAGGTCGTCGAGCAGGGGGGCGCCAACTTCGTCAGCGGGGCGCGCCGGTTCGTAAGCGACATGTCGAGCTCGCCGCGCCTGCCGAAGAGCGTGGACACGAGCGAGTTCGAAGTCGGCAAGAATCTGGCGGTCACCCCCGGCGCCGTCGTGCTGCGCAACGAGGTCCTCGAGCTGATCCAGTACGAGCCGCAGACCAAGCGCGTGCGCGAGCAGCCGCTGTTGATCGTCCCGCCGACGATCAACAGGTACTACATCCTCGACATCGCTCCCGGTAAGAGCCTGACGGAGTGGCTCGTGCAGCAGGGCCAGCAGGTTTTCATGATCTCGTGGCGCAACCCCGACGCCGACCAGGGCCATTTCGACCTCGACACCTACGTCCAGGCGGTGGCGGACGCGCGCGAGGCCGTCGCCGAGATCACCGGTCAGGAGAGAGTCCACGCGATGGGCGCCTGCGCGGGCGGCATTTTCGTGGCGGGCCTAATGGGCCATCTCGCGGCGACCGACCGGCTGTCCTCCGAGATAGCGAGCGCGACCCTGATGGTCTGCCTGCTCGACAACCATCGCGCCGGCACGGTCACCGCGATGGCCTCGCGCGATCTGGCCGCGGCAGCCATCGCCGAGTCCGAGCGCAAGGGCTACCTCGACGGTGCAGCGCTCGCCGAGGTCTTCGCGTGGCTGCGGCCCAACGATCTCGTCTGGTCGTACTGGGTCAACAACTACCTGCTCGGCAAGGATCCGCCGGCGTTCGACGTCCTCTACTGGAACCAGGACAGCGTGCGGCTGGCGGCTGGCCTGCATCGCGACTTCGTGAACATCGCGCTCGACAACTCGTTCACCCAGCCGGGCGCCCTGGACGTCCTCGGGACTCCGATCGATCTGGGTGCGGTCGAGCTCGACAGCTACGTGCTGGCCGGGATCGACGACCACATCGTCTCTTGGGAGAACGCCTATCGCACGACGCAGCTGCTCGGCGGCAAGAGCCGCTTCGTGCTCTCCACGAGCGGCCACATCCAGTCGTTCGTGAATCCCCCCTCGCCCGAGAGCCGCTCGAGCTACAGGACGGCGACGAAGAACCCGAAGAGCGCCGATCAGTGGATGAAGGGGGCGAGCAAGGAGTCCGGGAGCTGGTGGTCGGACTACGACGACTGGCTCGGCGAGCGTTCCGGCAAGACCGTGCCGGCCCCCAAGAAGCTGGGGTCCGCAAACCACAAGCGGATCGCCAAGGCTCCGGGCAGCTATGTACACGCAACCTGACACCATGGACGAGATGCGGCCGCAGCGCGACCTCCGGTCGAAGCAGGAGCACGACCGCAGATCGGACCCGCCGCCGGGCGAGCCCGCCCTCGACCCGCAGCTTCCAGGTGCGCCGGTCGAGGATCCTCCGCGCTGGTGGGGAAACCACCTCAGCGAGGTCCGCTGGCAGCTCGAGATGTATCGCATGCTCGTCGACCCGGTCTTTCGCGGGCAAGGCGTTCCACGCGGCGACGGGCGCCCGGTCCTGCTGATGCCGGGCTTCGGGGCCGGCGACTACACGCTCTTCGTGATGGGAGATTGGCTTCGCCGCCTCGGCTACGCGCCCTCCTTCGCGGGCTTCTTGACCAACACCGACTGCTCGAACCGCG
>JBBSNQ010000217.1:0-3240 GCA_038232575.1 Solirubrobacterales bacterium
CTCCGTTACCCACCGCCATCGGCTCCGGCGCACAGCCGGAGCCACGAAGCAACAAGCGTCGCAAGGATAGTCCGGCATGCGCCCAGCGACCGCGGGGCGCGGAGCCCCCAAATCCGCGTGGGTCTGGGGCGGAGAATCGCCCATCTAGACTGCCGCCCCGATGGCGGGCGGACTCGTGTTCTTCACCGGATTTCCCGGCTTCATCGGCCGCCGGGTCGTGGCCTCGCTGCTCACCGCAGATCCCGAGATCCGAGTTGCGGCGCTCGTCGAGGAGCGCCTCGCCGGCGAAGCGCGCGCGGTGGCCGAGCAGCTCGACGAGCAGCGCATCGAGATCGTCGCGGGCGATATCGGGGAGCGCCGCCTCGGCCTCTCCAACGACGACTACGAGCGCCTCGCGGCGGAGACGACCGTCGCCTATCACCTCGCCGCGGCCTACGACCTCGCCGTGCCGGCCCACGTCGCCCAGCGCGTGAACGTGGAGGGCACCGGGCACGTGCTCGATCTGTGCCGGCGCTGTGAGCGCCTCGAGCGCCTCAACTACGTGAGCACGGCCTACGTCGCCGGCCTGCGCCGTGGGGTCGTCTACGAGCACGAGCTCGCGCTCGGGCAGCAGTTCCCGAATCACTATGCGTCGACCAAGTTCCAGGCCGAGCTGTGGGTCCAGAGCGCGATGGACAAGGTGCCGACGACGATCTACCGACCGGCGATCGTGGTCGGCGACTCGCGGACCGGCGAGACGCAGAAGTTCGACGGCCCCTACTACCTGCTGCGCGTGATCTCGCAGATGGTGCGCTCGAACGTCGCCATCCCCCAGTTCGGCCGCTCCAGCGCCCCCTTCAACGTCGTGCCGGTGGACTTCGTCGTCGACGCGCTCGCCGCCGGCGCCGCCGACAACGACGCGGTGGGCGAGACGCTCCACCTCGTCGATCCGGAGCCGACGAGCGCGTACGAGGTCATGCGCCTGCTGAGCCGCGAGTACGCGGGACGCGAGCCGACAGTGCGCATCCCGGCCGGTCTCGTCGCGGGCTCGCTCCGCCTCGGGCCGGTGCGTGAGCTCTTCGGCGGCGCGCCCTCAGAGGGCATCCGCTACCTGAACCACCCGGCGCGCTTCGACACCCGCCGCGCGGAGGCCGTGCTCGGACGCAAGGGGCTGCACTGCCCGCCGCTGCGGGAGTATGTTGGTGCGATGGTGCGCTTCTTCCGCGAGCACGAGAACGACGAGGCGCTGAGACCGAAGCAGGCTCCATGAGCCCACACGACGACGAGATCCTCGGCAACCTGCCGCGCTCGCGCCCCGGACGCCGGAGCGAGCGGCGTGCGCCGAGTCGGAGCGTCGAGGGGCCGAGCCGGGGCGTCGAGGGCCCTGCCGGAGCACGGACGCCGCGAGCCGAGAGCGGGCCCCCGCTGGCGACAGATGCCGACATCGAGGTGACCGAGGGCGGCGATGCCCTGAGCGGTGCGGTCCGCGGAGCGGCCAACCTCGCGCGCGTCGGGCTGAAGGCCGCCTCGCAGGTCGCGGGGGGCGTCCTCGGGCGGCTTCGCCGCCGCTGAGGACGCGCCCTCCTCCCCCGTCAGCCGATGACAAGGCGTACCGTCGTCAGGTTCTGGCGCAAGGCCTACGAGGACAACCTCACCGGGCTCGCGGGGATGCTCGCCTACAACCTGCTGCTGTCGATCCTGCCGCTGGCCCTGATCGCGCTGTTCATCGCGGGACGGGTGCTCGAGAGCCCGGACCTCGAGCAAAGCGTCCTGCGCGACCTGCGCGAGATCTTCCCGAGCACCGAGGCCTCGACGCTGACCGACACGCTCGATGGGATACGCAGATCCTCGACTTCGTTCGGCCTCTTCGCGCTGCTCGCGAGCGTCTGGATCGGCGCGTCGTTCTGGGGCGCCCTCGACACCGCGTTCTGCCAGATCTACCACGTGCGCTGCCGCTCATGGCTCGAGCAGAAGCGCTTCTCGCTGGCGATGCTCGTCGTCGTGCTGCTGCTGATGGCGGCCACGGTGACCGTGCCGACGCTGCAGAGCATCCTCGCCTCCGGCACCCACAACCTGCCGCTCGGCCTAGCGGAGGTAGAGGGCCTCGTGTACGTCGCTACGCTCGCGATCGGGCTGGTGCTGCTGTTCGCGACCTTTTGCGTGATCTTCGCGGCGGTGCCCAACCGCGGCGTTCCCTGGCGGGCGATCTGGCCCGGCGCTGCGGGCGCGACGCTGGCCACCGGCGTGGTCGACAACGCGTTCCCGCTCTACCTATCCAACGTGTCTCCGCTGGCCGCGCTCGGGAGCACGTTCGTATTCGTCGTGATCGTCCTGGTGTGGTTCTACGTGCTGGCGCTGATCATCCTCGGCGGTGCGACGGTCAACGCGATGCGCTTCGAGGCCGAGGAGGCCGGGTAGCTCCTCCCCCGCCGGCCGCGGCCGGCCCCGCGGGAGCGGCTCCTGCGGAGCGATGCCCACCCGCAGCCCCGAGGCGCGCGCGTCGTACATGGCTCCGTCGGCCAGCGCGAGCAGCCCGTCGCCGCTGCGCCCGTGCTGCGGACAGCACGCGATGCCGATCGAGATGGCCAGCGGTGAGCCTGAAGGATCCTCCAGCCGCTCGACGGCGGCCGCGAGCCGGCGCGCGAGGCGGTCGGCGAGCGGGGCGGTCTGGTTGGGCGCCAGGACGCAGAACTCGTCGCCCCCGATGCGCACACCGGTGTCGACGCTGCGGATCGTCCGTCGCACGGCGTCGGCCACGCCGCTCAGGACGCCGTCGCCCGCGGCGTGACCGAAGGCGTCGTTGACTGCCTTCAGACCGTCCACGTCGAAGATGAGCACCGCGAAAGGATGGGCGTAGCGCTCGTGCATGGCCAGCAGACGCCCCATCTCCTGCTCGAGCGCGCGGCGGTTGCAGAGGCCGGTCAGCGCGTCGACGTTCGCGAGCGATTCGAGCTCACGCGAGCGAGTCGCCATGATCTCCTCCGCACCGGCGGCGTGGATCGCGCCGAAGGCGAGCCCCAGCTGACGCTCCGCGTGGAGGAAGGCCGACGGGTCGGAGTCGCGCAGCTCGCCGTGCAGCGCCCCGACCACCACCGACTGAAGCGCTGCGATGTCGCCTGCCAGCACGCCGAATGCGGAGCCCTCGCCGCCGCGCGTTACGAGCAGGCGGGCGAGCTGACGGCAGCGCTCGTGCATCGGCTCGCTCCCGGTGGGCGCTTCCGCAAGGGCTCCGAGCGCGGCAGCCAGCAGCGGGGGCAGGTC
>JBBSNQ010000218.1:0-3231 GCA_038232575.1 Solirubrobacterales bacterium
CAGGTCTCCTGGGACCGCGGCGAGATCACCGCGATCGTGGGCATCACGTCGATGGTGCTCATCCTCTACAACGGCTTCCTGGGCGGCCCGAGCCAGCAGAACGTAGGCATCACGTTGGCCGGGGGCTGGTATCTGGCTCTGGCGGCCGCGGCCGCGATCTTCGTCGGCGGCGCGCTGCGCATGGTCGCGGGCGGGGTCCGGGCCAAGCCGCCTGGCGTCTAGTCAGGTTTGATGCCCGAGTTCGCAGTCGGACGCGCCAGGGGAACCGCGGGCACCGCGCTCGGCGACGATATGGCCGACGACGCACCGGACCGCAACCTCGCGCTCGAGCTCGTGCGCGTCACCGAATCGGCCGCCCTCGCCGCATCGCGCTGGGTGGGTCTCGGCGACAAGGAGGCGGCCGATCAGGCTGCCGTCGACGCGATGCGCCTGATGCTCGACACGGTCGGCATGGACGGCACTGTCGTGATCGGCGAGGGCGAGAAGGACGAGGCGCCGATGCTCTACAACGGCGAGCGAATCGGCAACGGCACGCCCCCCGAGGTCGACATAGCCGTGGACCCGCTCGAGGGCACGACGCTCACCGCGCGCGGGCTCCCGAGCGCACTCGCCGTGATCGCGCTCGCCGAGCGGGGCGCGATGTTCGATCCGGGCCCGTGCGTGTACATGGAGAAGATCGCCGCCTCCGAGGAGCTCGCGCCGATGCTCGACCTCGACCGCCCGCTCGGAGAGACGATGCGCCTCGTCGCGAAGCACAAGGGCTGCGACGTGCGCGACGTGATGGTCGTTGTGCTCGATCGTCCGCGCCACGAGGACGCCGTCAGGCAGATTCGCGAGGCCGGCGCTCGCGTGCGCTTCATCACCGACGGCGATGTCTCCGCCGCGCTGCTCGCCGTCACCGAGCGCTCATCGGTCGATCTGCTGTGGGGGATCGGCGGCACGCCGGAGGGCGTGATCGCCGCCGCTGCGATCAAGTGCATCGGCGGCCAGATGCTCGGCCGGTTGTGGCCGCGCGACGAGGGCGAGCGCCGGGCGGCGCTCGAGGCCGGCTACGACCTCGACCGGGTTCTGTCGGTCGAGGACCTGGTGCCCGGGCGCGATGCGTTCGTCGCCGCCACGGGAGTCACCGACGGCGACGTGCTGCAGGGCGTGCGGGTCGAGGACAGCGAGGGCGCGACCACCGAGTCGCTCATCATGCGTTCGCGCTCGGGCACCGTCCGCCGCGTGCAGGCGACGCACGACCGATCGAAGCTGCGCGCGCTGCGCGGCGAGCGCTACGGGTAGGAGGGGTCGCGGCCGGGGGCGGTAGCGGGTCAGCCGCTCGCAGGGCCGGCAGCCGAGAAGACCGGCGGGCTGTTAGCGTGGAGCGCTCTGGACCCGAAGGAGGGAGGCGCAATGGACGCCTTGCCAAACGATCAGGACGCAGGAGCGCGGCGCGAGGTCGAAGAGCCGGCCGGGGCGGGCGCGGACCCGCTTCGCGCGGAGTCCTCTGAGCAGGCCGCCAATCAGGCGACGGCCCCGCCGGGGAACGGCGACCTCGACCAGGACGCCGTCGACCGGGGCCGCGACAAGCTGGACCAGGCCGGGCACTGACCGCTCGGCCGGCGGCCGCCGGCGACGCTGTGCGGCCGCCCGGTCAAGCCGGCCGCTCGCTTGGGCCGGGCGAGGCCGCGGGAGCCGCCGGGATGGTCGAGGCGGGCTGTGTGGTCGCAGCCAACGGCGCGTCGTCCGCCAGCGCCCCGACCGCCGACGGGGCGAGATCGAGGTTCGCGAGCGAGCGCAGGAAGCCGTTCGTGACCACGATGTGAAGCTGCAGCTGGGTCAGTCTGTAGAGGCCGCGCCCGATCGTCGCAAACCGGCCCCAACCCCGGATCAGCGGGTGAAAGTCGAGCACGGCCGAGCTGAGCGCCACCACGGCCAGCCCGTCCTCGCCACGCTCGGGCCGGCGCTCCACGGTCAGGCGTAGGCACCCCCTCCCGCGCCCCGCGGGGGCGACCAGCAGCCCCCGATCGATGTTCCAGGTCACCGTGCCGCGCCCGGGCGCGGTCTCGTACTCGGGCGCCGAGAAGGTGAGCAGGACGAGCGGTCGCGCGAGCAGCACGACGGCGCGCGCGTGCGGGGCGTACTCGACCCGCAGCAGCCCCAGGGAGCACCGGGTCAGGAAGCGCCAGTAGGTGCGGGCGAGCCGCTCGAGGTGCGCCGGAGTCCACATCCGCTCGAGCTCGCTCCGGGGGAGCGCGACCTCGGCTCGCTGGACGGTCGTGACTCCCCGCTCCCCGTCTGCCGTCAGTCCGCCCTCGAAGCGCTCGGAGCCGAGCAGGCGCACGCGCGCCCCTGCTCGTCGTCTGCGCGCCAGCAGGCGCCTTGGGTCCCGAGTGCGCATGAGGGCGCTCAGAGAAGCATCGCCGAGGGCTGGCGGAGAATCTCGATGTCGACCCGGTCGCCCTGGCGGAGCTCACCCGGTCCGGCGGGAACGAGTGCGAACGCATCCGCGGCGAGCATCGACGTGAGCACGTGGGAGCCCTGCTGGCCGGTCGGGGCTACGTGCCAGCCGTCATCGTGCACGGCCAGCCGGCATCGGAGCACCTGGTCGCGATCCTCACTGCGTCGGACGGGCTCGTCGAGCGTGGCGCGGGCCCACCGCTCGCGCGGCTCGGCGCCCGCCAGGCGCCGCAGCGCCGGCCTGGCGAAGAGGTGAAAGGTGACCATCGCCGAGACGGGGTTGCCCGGCAGCCCGAGCACGAGCCTGCCCTCGCGCACGCCGAACCAGGTCGGCTTGCCGGGCTTCAGCGCGACGCCCCAGAAGCGCTCGTCCACGCCGAGCTCCGCAAGCGCGGGCTTCACGTGGTCGTGGCGGCCGACGGAGACACCGCCCGAGATGCAGACCATGTCTGCTTCCTCGAGCGCCCGACCCAGCGCCTGGCGGGTGGCCTGCGGCTCGTCGGGCACGATCGCGCGCATAACGACCTCGGCGCCCGCGCCCTGCGCCTGGGCGGTGAGGGTGTAGGCGTTCGCGTCGCGGATCTGCCCGGGGCCGAGCGCCTCGCCGGGGGCGCGCAGCTCGTCGCCGGTCACGATCACGGCCACGCGCGGCCGCGGCCCGCAGGTCACCTGGGGACGGCCGACCGCGGCGAGCACGCCGAGCTCGGCGGGGCCGATCGTCGTGCCCGCCTCGAGCACCGTGGCCCCGCCGCGCACGTCCTCGCCGGCGCGGCGCACGTGGTCGCCGAC
>JBBSNQ010000219.1:0-3231 GCA_038232575.1 Solirubrobacterales bacterium
CTCGAGCGAGCGCTCGGGCGCCCAGCCGAGCTCGCCGCGCAGCGCGCTCGAGTCAAGCCACTGGCGGTCGATCTCGCCGTCCGGCACGCCCATCCCGCGCACGTCGGGCTCGACGTCGCGGCCGGCGGCCGCGATCAGCCGCCGGACCAGTTCGAGCACCGCGACGGGCTCGCCGACGCCGGCGTTCCACGCACGGCCGCGCAGCTCGGGGCGCCGCAGCGACTCGGCCACCGCCAGGTAGGCCTCGACGGCGTCGGCAACGTAGAGGTAGTCGCGCTCGGGGCTGCCGTCGGAGCGGATCACCGGGCGGCGGCCCTCGGCGAGCGCCCGCGCCGCGTCGGGCACGATGCGCGAGAAGTTGAGGTCGCCCGGCCCGTAGACGTTCGCCAGCCGCGTAACGGCGACCGCCATCCCGTAGGTCTCCGCGTAGGAGCGGGCGATCATGTCCGCGCAGGCCTTCGATACGTCGTAGGGGTAGCTGGGCCGCAGCGGCAGATCCTCGCGGTAGGGCAGCGTGTCGCTCGCCCCGTAGGCCTTGTCGGAGGAGGCGACGACGACGCGCTCGACCGGCGTCTCACGCCCCCCGCCGGACGCCGGCGCCCCCCCGCGGCAGGCCTCGAGCAGCGTGTAGGTGCCGCGCACGTTCGTCTCCCAGGTCGAGAGCGGCGCCCGGTTGGCCGTGCCGACGATCGTCTGCGCGGCGAGGTGGAAGACCACTCGGACCTCGTGCTCGTTGACGATCCGCTCGAGCACGTCGCGGTCGAGCAGGTCGGCGTGGACGAGGTCGCAGCGCTGCTCGAGACCGCGACTGCGGAAGAACGAGCTCGCCGGGACGTCGCGGCGCGGCACGACCACGCGCGCACCCTGCTCGAGCAGCCGCTCGGCGAGCCACGAGCCGATGAAGCCTTGAGCGCCGGTTACGAGGACCGGCGTGCCGGCATAGGCGCCGCTCATGCGCGAGCCCCGCTCACGCGTAAGGCCCGCTCACCGGCCACCGAGGGCTCACGCCGTCGTCTCGATCCGCGTCCACCCCGGCCCCGCTCACGCCGTCGCCTCGATGCGCGTGCGCCACGGGGCCTCCCCGCGCTCCCAGAGCTCGTTGAGCAGCAGCGTGTCCTTGTAGGTGTCCATGCAGTCCCAGAATCCGTCGTGCTGGAAGGCATACAGCTCGCCCGCTGCCGCGAGCGTCTCGAGCGGACGGCGCTCGAGCACGTCGTCGTCTCGGAGCTCCGCCAGTGCGCGCGGCTCCATCACCAGGAAGCCGCCGTTCACCCACGCATCGAGCCGCGGCTTCTCGACGAACGCGCTCACCCGGCCGCCCTCCCCCAGGCGCGCCTCGCCCCACGGGCTCAACGGACGCACCACGGTCATCGTCGCCGCGCCGCCGTGGAGGCCGTGGAACTCGAGCAGCGCGCCGATGTCGATGTCGGCTACGCCGTCGGCGTAGGTGAGGCAGAAGCGCCCGCCCTCGAGCGCCGCAGCCGCCCGCGCCACACGCCCGCCCGTCGGGGTCTCGAGCCCGGTATCGAGGCAGCTCACCTCCCACTCCTCGTCGAGCCCGGCTGCGAAGGCCTCCACGCGCTCTGCCCCGTGTCCGAGCAGCAGCACGAAGCGCCGCAGCCCCTGTGCGGCATAGAGCGACATCACGTGCCAGAGGATCGGCCGGCCGCCGATCTCCACGAGCGGCTTGGGAACGGTCTCCCCTTCCTCGCGCATGCGCGTTCCGCGGCCGCCGCAGAGGATGGCCACGGGAAGCACGAGCGCGCGGGCTGAGCGGGTCCGGCTAGCCGCCGGCGACGGCGGGGAGGATCGTGACCTCGTCGCCGTCCTCGACGGAGGTGTCGAGACCGTCGCTGAAGCGGATGTCCTCGTCGCCGACGTATACGTTCACGAAGCGGCGCAGGTCGCCGTCCTCGGCGATCCGCTCGCGCAGGCCGTCGTAGCGCTCGTAGAGCCCGTCGAGCACCTCGCCGACGGTCGCGACGTCATCGACGTCGGCCTCGGAGTCGCCGCCAGTGACGTTGCGCAGCTGGGTCGGGATGCGGACGGTGACCGTCATCGGCGCGGCATTCTAGTGGGCCTTCCGAAACCTTCGCCCGGCGAGCCTACGCCGCCGACGCAGCGGCCGGCTCGCGCTCGAGCGCCTCGGCAAACGCGTCGACCCCCGGCTCGATCTCGTGGGTGGCAAAGCTCCCGCGCACCGCGTCGAGCGTCTTCAGGCCCTCGCCGGTGATCGCGAGCACGACGCGCTCGGCGGGATCGATGTCGCCGCGCTCGGCGAGCTTCTTGAGCACCGCCGTGCTAACGCCGCCCGCCGTCTCGGTGAAGATGCCTGTCGTCTGGGCGAGCAGGCCGATCCCCTCGCGGATCTCCTCGTCGGAGACAGCATCGATGCCCCCGCCCGAGCGGCGCGCGAGCTCGACCGCGTACGGCCCGTCGGCTGGGTCGCCGATCGCGAGCGACTTGGCGATCGTGTCGGGCTTGACGGGCCGGCATACCGATGCGCCCGCCTCGTAGGCGTTCGCAACCGGTGCGCAGCCCTCGGCCTGCGCACCGTTGAAGGCGGGGCTCCGGCCCTCGACCAGCCCGACCTCGAGCCACTCCTCAAAGCCCCGGGCGAGCTTCGTGAACAGCGAGCCCGAGGCGATCGGCACGACGACCCGGTCGGGCAGCTCGAAGCCGAGCTGCTCGGCGATCTCGTAGGCGAGCGTCTTCGAGCCTTCGGCGTAGTAGGGGCGGACGTTCACGTTCACGAACGCCCACTCGCGCGTGGCTGAGAGCTCGACGCAGAGCCGGTTGACCTGGTCGTAGCTGCCATTCACCGACACGACCTTGGTGCCGTAGACGCCGGTGGCGAGGATCTTCTGCTCCTCGAGGTCGGCCGGCACGAAGACATAGCTCTCGAGCCCCGCGGCCGCGGCGTGGGCGGCAACGGCGTTGGCGAGGTTCCCGGTCGAGGCGCAGGCCACGACGCGGTAGCCGAGCTCACGCGCCTTCGGCAGCGCGACCGAGACGACGCGGTCCTTGAAGGAGTGGGTCGGGTTGGCGGCGTCGTTCTTGACCCAGACCTCGCGCAGACCGAGGCGCTCGGCGAGGCGGTCGGCCTTCACGAGCGGGGTCATGCCGGTCGGCAGCCCCGTGCGCGGGCGCTCGGCGAAGGGGAGGAAGTCGGCGTAGCGCCAGATCGAGGGCGGCCCCGCCTGGATCTTGCGCCGGGCGCTCTCGGCATCC
>JBBSNQ010000220.1:0-3228 GCA_038232575.1 Solirubrobacterales bacterium
CTAAGCTGTGAGGATCATTGTCCAAGTATCAAGGAGGAGTTTTGAGCAGGAGCGTTATATCGGTGATCGTCGTGGTGATTCTGGTTCTGCTGGTCGTGTTTCTGCTACAGCGGGTCTGATGACCCCCGCTACCCTCCGCGCCTTCGACGGGCGCCCCCTCGCGTAGACCGAGCGCTGTCGTTGCTCCTGCTCGCGGAGCGCGCTCATCGCGGCACCTTGACCGGCTCGGACTCGTAGAGCGGCCCGACCGCTGAAAGCTCCCGGGCCTCCGCCTCGCTGAGCCCGATCGACTCGGCCCACCACGGCGCGGGAGGCGGCGGCTTCGCGTCGGCGCGCTCCGCCTTCCCCTTAGAAGGACCGCGCGGCCTGCCGCGGGCTACTGCGCCTTCTGGCGCTTCCCCTGCATATCGACCACTTCGGCACTTCCGGCGCTGGCCGCCTGCTGCCCGCTGCTGCGGTCGAGCGCTTCCAGCGCGCTTCCATAACGCGCCTCCATGCGTAGGCGGCGCTCGGCCACGCGCTCCACGTCGCGAATCTCGTGCAGGTACACCGCGCGAGTGACGTTCGAGTTTCGGTGGCCGAGCATCCATGAGACCTCCTCGGCCCCCTCGCCGTCGCGGATCGCCTGCGACGCCGCCGTGTGCCGGAAGGCGTGGAAGGTCGGCAGCTCGCCGTGGGCGACCTGCGAGCCGTCGCGCAGGATCGGGAAGGTCGGCCGACCGTCGGCGTCCACCGCCGCCCGCATGGCCGCTCGCAGCGCGCGGGTGACGTTGCGCTGGCCGAGCGCGCGTCCCGACCGCGAGCAGAAGACGAGAGCCGGGCCGGTCGAGTAGAGCGAGGCCGCGCGGTGGCGAAGCAGCATCGCGGCAAGCTGGCGCGGCAGCTCGATCGTGCGCCGCGACTCTTCGGTCTTGAGCTTCGAGCGCTCGCCCTTGACGTTCACCTGCGCCTCGATCGTCAAGCCGGCGGCGTTGGGATCGCCGAGGTCGAGATCGCTCCAGCGCAAGCCGAGCAGCTCGCTCAGCCGGCCGCCCGTCACGGCCGCGACCGCGAACAGCGTTCGCCACGGCTCGCGCGCGGCGGCGAGCGTCTGCGCCAGCTCCTCGCCCTCGAAGATGCGGCGGCGGGCGGTGGCGCTCACCTTCGGCCGCTCGCCGTTCTCGAGCAGCGGCATCGGGTTCTGCCCGTGCCAGGCGAGTCGGCGCGCCGCGAACGTGAAGACGCGGCTCGCGGCCTTGAGAACGCCGGAGATCGTCCACTCGGCCTTGCCCTCGGCACGCAGCTCGCGCACGAGCCGCGCGGCGTCGTCGACGGTCAGTGAATCGAGTCGACGTGCCCCCCAGCGCGGCTCTAGGTGGACCCTCACTGCGCCCGCGTAGACGGCCCGCGTCGCCGGCCGAAGCTCGCTCACCTGCTCGGCCAGCCATTGCTCGGCGGCCTCGCCGAAGCGCAGGCGCGGGTTCGGCTGCACGCGCTCGCCGCGACCCTTCGCAGCGAGGATCGAATCGCGCTCGGCGCGGGCGGCCGTGATCGTCTCGAACGCATGCGACCACCGCTGCTTGCCGGTCGAGTCGCGATAGCCGACCTCGAAGCGGTCGTCATAGCGTCGGTAGATGTTCGAATTGCGCTGGCCGGGCTCCCGGCGGCGGCGCGGTGTAGCGTGCGTGGTGCTCATGGGAGGTCACTTCTCCTTGGGCCGTGCCCCCGGCGACTGACATCGCGCGGGGGCTTCTTTGTTGGTCCCGCCCACACTACTGACCCTATGCTGATACAGCAAGCGGTCAGTCACAAGTCCCTGCATATATGCGTGTTCTTGGCGGTCTGGAAGCGGCGTGGAAGCGCCCGGCGGGTCACCGGGAGCGCATCCACGCATCGAGGTCGGAGCGCCGGAAGTAGCAGCGGGCGCCGGGGCCAGCCTGGGCGAAGGGGATCGCCCTGGCCGCGGTCAGCTTGTGCGTCGCGCTGGTCGAGCGACCGATGTAGCCGGCGGCCTCGCGGGTGTTCAGCCAACGGTCAGGCTCGGGCCCGGTGCCGGCCGCGAGGCTGCCTGCGAGTCTCGGGGCGAGCCGTTGGGCGAGGCGGTCGATCGCGTCGTCGTCGAGCGCTTCGAGGAGGGCGGCGGCGAGGTCGCTCATGGCCTGGGCCCGTAGCGCGGGCTTCCATGGCCTAGCTCGCGGTCGAGGAGTGCAGTCGCGAGGTCACTCACGGCGCCCTCGTCATGGGCGGACTGGATTTCGGCGGTGCTCATGGGCCGCGGCTTCATGGCCTGGGCCCGTAGCGCGGGCTTCCATGGCCTAGACGGTGCAGCTTTCTGACACCGAAAAGCAGCTCGACCGCGTGGCAGCGCGCGTGCGGGCCGTGGCGCCCTTCGCGGGCGCTCACCGCGTGGCCGTCGATCCGTCCGCGGTCGAGGCCCTCGGCGAGGTCGCTCATTCCACAATCGTGGAACCGCCTCAGGTAGTCGTCGTCGATCGAGCGCAGCGTCGAGGAACCCTTCGGCCTCGGCTGGCGCGTCGCGGTCGGCGAGCAGGTCGGCGACGCGCGCGGCCAGTGCGTCGAGCAGCTCGTCGGGCAGCTCGAGCGTGAGCGGCTGGGCGGTCATGCGTTGCGCCCGTTGCCGGTCGCGGTTACCGCTGGGATCGCCCAGTTTTCGCTCCACCACTGGCGGTTACCGCTGGTTACCTTCCCTACGCGCGAGCGCCTTCGGCTTCTCGCGCGCGAACTAATAGATACACCTGCGGTAACTCGGTAACTAGTTACCGCTGGTTCCGCCTTCTGGGCGTGCCGCGCGGTCATCGTGGCGCCCCTCCTGGTGGCTCGTCGAGCGTCGCTTCCCAGCCGGGCGGGACGGTGTAGAACGACCACGCGAGACTGACCGGCTGGTGGGGGTGGCTCGCCTTGACGCGCCCGGTTCCGCCGCGACGGGTCCAACCCACGCGCTGCATGCGGTTGGCGATCTCGGTCGGCCCGATCGCGTCCTCGCCGCGGACGTGCGCGCGGAACCAGCCGCACCGAACGAGGCGCGTGCCGTCCGTGTGCACGAGGACCGTCGCCGCTGCCGCGACGCTCGGCGCTTCGCCGCTGCCGCGACGCTCGGCCGGGTCGATCGCCGCGAGCGCCGAGAACGCTGCCCACCGCTCAGCCTGGTCGCTCATGTCCACGTCGATGGCCGGCGCTGCTTGGAGGAAGGTGCTGCCCCAGTCGGCGGCGATCTGGTCGGCGGAGAAG
>JBBSNQ010000221.1:0-3208 GCA_038232575.1 Solirubrobacterales bacterium
CTCGATCGTCAGCTCTTCGTGGGCGCTCTCGAGCGGGCCGCGCCAGCCGTCGTGAAAGCCGATGACGGTGTGGCCGAGGCCGTCTATCCCCCTGCGCACGACCGCGCGGATGACGGCGTTCAGTCCTGGGCAGTCGCCGCCCCCCGTCAGGATCCCGATCCGCACGCTTGGGAAAATATCGCTCGCATGGCTCCGCGGGGCGATTCGCCTGTCAATCTGGTCTGGGTATGAAGAAGCTCGTCGCCCTGTGCGTCGCTCTGGGGGCGCTTGTCCTCGGGGCGCTCTTCCTCGGCGCGTCCTGCTCCTCGCGGGAGCGCGCGGGGGGCGCCGATCGGCAGGACGCCGCCACCACGCGAGCGCGCGGCGACGTGCTGACGATCTACTCGAGCCTGCCGAGGCACGGCGCGCAGCGGGAGCGCACGGAGGCGATCGAGCGCGGTATCGAGCTCGCTCTCGACCAGCACGACGGCAGCGTCGGCCAGCTCGAGGTCCGCTACCGGCCGCTCGACGACGCGACCGGGCAGCGCAATCGCTGGGACCCCTCCGCCACCTGGGACAACGCGCGCCGCGCCGCCGCCGACCCCTCGACGATCGGCTACATCGGCGAGCTCGATTCGGGTGCCAGCGCGATCTCGATCCCGGTCCTCAACAAGGCGGTGATACCCCAGGTAAGTCCGGCCAGCACCGCGATCAGCCTGACGGCCGATCCGCGCGGCGGCGTCCAGGCGACGCCCGCGAAGTACTACCCGACGGGTCGGCGCACCTTCGCTCGCGTCGTTCCCAACGACACGGTCCAGGGCGCTGCGCTCGTGCGGCTGATGGGCGATCGGGACTGCAGCGAGGTGGCGATCCTCCGCCAGGACACCCTCTACGGCTCGGACCTCGCAGCGAGCATCGAGGCCGCGGCGAAACGTAGCAACCTCTCTGCTCGCATCTATCGGATCGCGGGCGACGAGCGCGCCGCCCAGCGCGCGGCAGTCGACCAACTCGGCGACGATCGCCCGGACTGCGTCGTCTACGCCGGGTCGGCCTCGCCGGCCGCGGTGCGGTTGTTCCGCGAGCTCTACCTCGCCCTGCCCGACATTCAGCTCTTCGGGGGCAGCGCGCTCGCGGCGGCGCGCTTCATCGATCCCGACGAGAAGGGCATTCCGGCCGGCGTCGCGAGCGTGACCACGATCACCCATCCGGCGACGCCTCCGCGTACGCGCTCGGCGGGCCGCCGGCGCTTCGAGCGTGCCCTCGGCGGGGACGGGCTCGGCAGCGAGGAGGACGGCCGCGACACGGACCTCGACGCCGTCTACGGCTACGAGGCGATGAGCCTGCTGCTCGACTCGATCCGGCGGGCGGGACGACAGCGCAGAGACCGTCAGGCGGTCGTCGACGCGCTCTTCGATACCCGCAACCGCCGCAGCGCGATCGGCACCTACAGCATCGACCGAAACGGCGACACGACGATCGACCGCTACGGCGCCTACTCGATCCGGAAGGGCCGGCTCGCCTTCGAGCAGACGCTCTCCGGCGACCGCCTCCGAAGCTCCGCGGCGCGGTGATCGACGTCGAGGCCGCGCTGCTCGGCTCGATGGGCGGGGCGCTGTGCTCGGCGCGCTGCTCGGGCCGGAGCGCCTCCGGCGCGTCGCGCGCTGGCTCCTGCCCACGCTGGACCGGCGGATAACCTCGCGCGTACCGAGCCCGCCGACATCAATGATCCACGTTTCGCGCGCCGCTGCCGTGCGCTAGTCGGCCGATTGAGGTGGAGCTCAGCGCGGCCCCGCAGGCGCCGCTACGCCGAGATCCTTACAGATTCTGCGGACCAGCCCGACACCGATCTCGCCGTGCCGAGGGATGGCCGTCGTGCGCTTGGCATCGGTACCCCAGAAGCTGTGGCTGCCGCCCTCGCGTAGCTTCCGGGCGCCGTGCTCCTTCAGGTGGCGCTCCAGATCACGTCGCTTCACGCAAGCTGCAGGTGAAGCGACTCGCTGTCGGCGGCGGGCTCGCCACGTGCGTGCTCGCCGAAGCGAAGCTCGAGGATCCCGTGGAGCGCGTCAATCACATTCTCGCGCGCCTCCGCGCGCGTGCGCCCCTGGCTGTTGGCGCCGGGAACCTCGGCGACCGACGCCGTGATCCAGCCGTCGCCAGCGTCCTCATAGACGATCGTCAGCTCAAGTAGCGAGACCATGGTGCGAAGCGTAGCTCGCCTGCCCTGCTGTTTCGGTGGGCGCCGGAGCGGGAGGGAAGCGCCGTCTCAGCGGGCCCGACGGCGGTGACTACCCGTTAGCCTTCTACCGTCCCGTCGCCCTGCGCAGAGCGTGCTCGAGGTCGGGCTCGTGGAAGGTGTACCCGAGCTCTTCGAGACGCTTGGGAACGGCTCGCGCGCCGGTCGTGACGATCGAGGCCATCTCGCCGTAGAGGAGCTTGAGCGCGAGGCCCGGCACGGGGGCGACGGCGGGGCGGCCGAGCACGCGGCCGAGTGTCTTCGATAGCTCCGCGTTGGTCACCGGCTCGGGCGCCGTCGCGTTCACCGGGCCGCTGGCGGAGGCGTCGTCGAGCAGGAACAGCAGGATCGCGACGAGGTCGGCGGCGTGCACCCAGGGCACGTACTGGTCGCCGCCCGCGACAGGTCCGCCGATGCCGAGCTTGAACGGCGGCAGCATCTTCGACAGCGCCCCGCCCGACTCAGAGAGCACGACGCCGGTGCGGCAGATCGCCACGCGCATGCCGAGCTCCTCGGCCCGCTGCGCCTCGGCCTCCCATTCGACACAGACATCGGCGAGGAAGTCGCCGACGGCCGGCGGGGCCGACTCGTCGACGCGCTCCTCGCCGCGTGGTCCGTAGACGCCTGTCGCCGAGCCCGAGACGAGCACCGACGGCCTGGGCTCGGCGGCACGCAGCGCGTCGACGAGGCTGCGTGTGCCCTCGACGCGAGAGGCGCGGATCGTGCGCTTGACGTTGTCGGACCAGCGCTGGTCGATCGCCTCGCCGAGCAGGTTGACGACCGCGTCCTGACCGGACACGGCCTCGACCGGCGGGGGTGAGGCGCTCGGGTCGGGCCAGGCGATCGCCTCGACCTCGCCGAGCGTCGAGCGAGCGCGCGCAGGGTCGCGCGAGAGCACCGTGACCTCGTCGCCGCGCTCGAGCAGGGCGCGCACGAGCGGCGTCCCGACCGTTCCGGTGGCGCCCGTGAGGAGGACCTTCATCGCGCTCCGCGGGC
>JBBSNQ010000222.1:0-3201 GCA_038232575.1 Solirubrobacterales bacterium
CGCAAGCGACTCGGCGACCGCCTGCTCGGCGCTGATCTGGCCGGGTACGCCGTGGGTGGGACGGCCGTCGTAGCCGGCGACCGCGTGCCACTCGGTCGGTACCGGCCCCGGGTTGACCGACATGACCCTCACGCCGCTGCCGCGCAGCTCTCCGTGGAGCGCATCGCTGAAGCTGCGCGCGAACGCCTTGCTCGCGGCGTAGACAGCCTCGTAGGGCAGCGCCTGCATGCCGGCGGTCGAGGCGACCGTGATCACCCCGCCGCGCCCGCGCTCGACCATCCCGGGTAGGAAGGCGTGCGTGAGCGTGACGATCGCCTCGCAGTTGACGCGCACCTGTGCGGCATCGCGTGCGGCGTCGAGCTCGACGAAGCGTCCGGCGAGCCCGAAGCCGGCGTTGTTTACGAGCAGGTCGACCTCCACGCCGAGCGCCTCGACCTGGGGCGCCAGCGAGGCAGCATCTGTGGCGAGATCGCAGGAGATGACGTGTGCCCTTGTGGCGAGCTCCCCCGCGAGCTGCTGCAGCCGCTCGGTACGGCGGGCGACGAGCACGAGCTCGTGCCCGCGCTGCGAGAGCGCGCGCGCGAAGGCCTCGCCGATTCCCGACGAGGCGCCGGTTACGAGTGCTACGTCCGCCACGGACGCCAACCGTACCCAAAGCTGGGGGTCATGCCGCTTCGTCGGCGCCGCTTGCCTCCGCCTCCGCGGCGTGCTCCGCGCGCGCCTCGCTCGCCGCCGCGGCGCCCTCGTTGCCCTGCCCGCGCTCGTCGAGCTCCTCGAGTCGCGACTGCTGCCCGTAGAGGATCAGCGTGTCCTGTGGGTGAAGCCGGGTATCGCCCGCCGGCACTCCGACGTAGCCGCCGGACGAACGATGCACGCCGAGCACGATCACGCCCTCCTCGTCTAGCCGCAGCTGGCCGAGCGTGCGCTCGGCGACCCAGTCCTCGGACTCGACCAGCAGCTCGTTGACCGCGTAGTCGCCGGAGAGATCGAGCAGCCGCGCGTAGTCGCGCGCGCCGCTGACCCGATCGCCGAGCAGGCGGCCGATCAGCCTCGAGAGCCGGCGGTCGACCCAGCGGCTGTTGGCGACGATCAGCAGCAGCGAGAGCCCGGCGAGCAGCACGGCGCCGCGCCGCAGGCGCTCGTCCGTGTTCGCGGCGCCGAAGGAGAGGGCCAGCGACCCGACCGCGGTCACGAGGCCGGCGCTGCCGACCAGCATCAGCGTCCCGATGACCCGCCGCCGTACCGGGTGGTTGACGACGCTCTCGGACTCCCCGGTGGTGAAGCCCGTGCCGCTCAGCGCGGAGCGGGCTTGAAAGCGCGCGACGTGGCGCGACATCCCGGTCTGCATCAGCGCGACCGTCGCCACGCGCGTCACGATCAGCGAGACCACGACGACGACGAGCACGGTGATCAGAGCGAGCCATGTGGGCATTCCTCCGGGGGCGCCCGGCCAGCGTATAGGCTCGACCGTCGAGTGCCGGCGCGAGACGCAATTGGCTGACGAGTCGCTGATCGGGCGCGAGCTCGACGAGGTGCGCTTTCCCGTCGAGCGGGGGAAAGTACGCGAGTTCGCGGAGGCTCTGCTCGACCCCGATCCCGTCTACACCGATGAGGCCGCGGCGAGGGCGGCGGGCTTCGACGGGATCCCGGCGCCGCTCACCTACGCCGTCGCCGCGATGCACTGGCGCGATCAGACCGGCGCCTACGAGGATCTCGGGCTCGACCTGCCGCGGATCCTGCACGGCGAGGTGAGCTTCGAGTATCACGCGCCGGTGCTGGTCGGCGACGAGCTGACTGCGCGGCGGCGCGTCGCCGACGTCCGCAAGCGCGAGGGCAGGCGGGGCGGCAGGATGACGCTCGTGACGATCGAGACCGAGATCACCAACCAGCGTGGCGAGCTGGCGCTGCGCGAGACCGACACGCTGATCGAGACCGAGCAGCGCACGGATGGAGCCACCCAGCAGCGCACGGATGGAGCCTGAGGCGCCGCTCGTGGAGCACGTTCGCACCGCGACGCCCGCCTCCGTGTCCGAGGGCGATGAGCCCGAGCCGATCACAGTCGGGCCGGTGAGCCGCACGCACATCGTCCGCTACGCGGGCGCGGGTGGCGACTTC
This sequence comes from Solirubrobacterales bacterium, assembly GCA_038232575.1. GTDB lineage: Bacteria > Actinomycetota > Thermoleophilia > Solirubrobacterales > Thermoleophilaceae > JACCZP01. The sequence continues at coordinate 2,116 of JBBSNQ010000222.1, forward strand.
AACCCGATCCACCACGACGACGAGTTCGCGCGCGCGGCCGGAATGCCGAGCGTCTTCGCAATGGGACTGATGCAGGGCGGCATGCTCGGGCGCCTCGTCGGCGACTGGCTCGGCCGCGCGAACGTGCGCAGCTACTCGATCCGTTTCACCGGACAGGTCTGGCCGGGCGACGAGCTGAGGCTCAGCGGCCGCGCCGAGCGCGTCTACGAGCAGGACGGGGAGCGCCTCGCCGACTGCTCGTTCGCCGTCACCCGCCAGACGGGAGAGGTGGCGATCGAGGCCAGGGCCACCGCGCGCGTTGCTTGAGCGGCGTCGCGGGGCGCGGGCCCGCTCATCCGCCCGCCCGCGTTCCGAGCCCAGCCGGCGTCAGCGCTCTCACGCCGTCAGCGCGCTCGAACCGCGTTACCATCGCCTACGAGAGCGCCGTCGAGCTCGCGACGGCGGGGGAAGAGGAGAGAGCCGTCGCCTGGGAGCGGCGGCCGGAGAGAGAGGAACGCGATGCTCGAGGGACTCGTTCAGGCTGACTTCCAGCTGACGCTGCAGCACGTCCTCGGCCGGATGCGAACGCTCGGCTCGGAGCATGAGGTCGTGACGCTCACCGGGGACGGCAAGGAGCCCGACGGCAAGACGCGCGCGAGCTACGGGGAGGTCGCGGAGCGGGTGGACCGTCTCTGCGGAGCGCTGCGCTCGCTCGGTATCGGCGAGGGCGACCGGGTCGCCACCTTTGGCTGGAACTCCCAGCGCCACCTCGAGCTCTACATGGCGGCGCCGTGCATGGGGGCGGTGCTGCACACGCTCAACGTGCGCCTGTTCGCCGAGCAGCTGACCTACATTGTCAACCACGCCGAGGACCAGGTGATCTTCGTCGACGACTCGCTCGTTCCGGTGCTCGAGCAGGTCGCTCCGACGTTCGAGGGCGTGCGCCACTACGTCGTGATGGGCGACGGCGACACGGGCTCGCTGCCCGGCGCGCTGCGCTACGAGAAGCTGCTCGCCGCCGAGGACCCGGGGTTCGATTACCCCGAGCTCGACGAGAACATGGCCGCGGGGCTCTGCTACACGAGCGGCACCACCGGCAACCCGAAG
>JBBSNQ010000223.1:0-3182 GCA_038232575.1 Solirubrobacterales bacterium
AGAGCTCGACCCCGACCTCACGCGCGAGCGCGAGCAGGTGCAGCACGGCGTTCGTCGAGCCGCCGCTCGCTGCGACCGCCGCGATCGCGTTCTCGAGCGAGCGCGCCGTGATCACAGCGCTTGGACGAAGATCGCGTTCGAGCAGATCCACGACGAGGCGCCCGCAGTCCTCGGCCACCTGACCCTTCCTGCCGTCCTCGGCCGGGACCATGCCGCTGTCCATCGGCGAGATTCCCAGCACCTCGAAGGCCGTGGCCATCGTGTTCGCGGTGAACTGCCCGCCGCAGGCGCCCGCGCCCGGGGAGGCGCAGGACTCGAGCTCCGCGAGGTCGGCGTCCGAGGTGTCGCCCGCCGCGTGCGAGCCGACGGCCTCGAACACGTCCTGAATCGTCACGTCGCGGCCGCGGAAGCGGCCAGGTGCGATCGACCCTCCGTAGAGCATCAGGCTCGGAACGTCGAGCCGCGCCAGCGCCATCACGCAGCCCGGGATCGTCTTGTCGCAGCCCGAGAGGGCGACGACCGCGTCGAACATGTGCCCGCGGGCGACGAGCTCGATCGAGTCGGCGATCACCTCGCGCGAGACGAGCGAGGTCTTCATGCCCTCGCTGCCCATCGTGATGCCGTCGGAGATCGCGACCGTGTTGTACTCCATCGGCGTCGCGCCCGCCGCCCGAACACCATCCTTGACGCGCTCGGCCAGGCGCCGCAGGTGGAAGTTGCACGGCATCGTCTCGGTCCAGGTGTTCGCGATCCCGACGATCGGCCGCTCGAGCGCCTCGTCGTCGAAGCCGATGCCCTTGAGGTACGCACGCGCGGGCGCGCGGTCGGGCCCCTCCAGCAGCGTCCTGCTGGGGAGGCTGCGTGCTTCGGTCACGGCGCTCGGTGGCGCGAGCGGGCCCGCTCGTGGCGCCGGCGATCCCAGTCGGAGAGCCGCAGGAGATCGCGGCGCACGCGCGCCGGATCGATCTGACGTCCGGGCAGGTGCATGTTGGCGTTGCGCAGCAGCCTCCGTTCGTCCCCGGTGACGGCCATCCACTTCGCGAGCACGTCGTCGGAGGCCGGCAGCCGCGACTCCGAGATCACGCCGGTGAGGTCGGGGAACTCGACGCAGTACTCGCTGAGCAGGCGGCGCTCGCGGGGGACGTAGGCGACGATCGGCTTGTGCGGGTAGATGAGGTAGGCATAGGCAGGCTCCTCTCCCGGCCCGCGAAGACGCATGGGCGCCGGCTCGCGGCCTCGATCGCGGCCTCGGCCGAGGCTCCACTCCTGACCGGCCAGGGAAGCGGGAGCATCGTCCGGTGAGGGCGTCGGATCTTCGGTCGGTGAGAGCGTCGGGTCCTCGGTCGACTGCGCTGCGTCGAGGCGTCCAGCGACGCGAATGAAGCCGAGCTCGCGGTACATCGCCCACTCCTCCGCGTTCACGCACGAGCGCAGCAGCTCGCGCGCGCGCTGCTCGGCCCTACGCTCGCGACCGGGATCGCCGAGGTCGAGCTCACGCCGGCGCGTCCTTCGCTTCGGCCGCGTGGCGCTCGAGTACCTGCGGCCAAGCACGGGCCCGACGCTCAGCAGGAGCAGCGCCGTGGCGACCACCCCGAGGGCCAGAAGCGCAAGCAGCACCGCCGCGCGCCCGCTAGCCGCCCGCTGCGCGAGGGAAGAAGATCACCCGGTCGGCGTCCGCCGGGATGTCGGCGTAGCTCTGGACCATGCGCGCGTCGCGGCGGCCGGTCGCAGGATCGACGGTGGGCGCCGCCGCCCACATGCCCTGCTCGAGCTGCTCGCGAAACTCCGCGATCAGCCGCTCCTCGTCCGCCTCGAGCTCTGGGTCGCCCTCCGCAAGCAGGATCTCTCCTACTCCGGGCTTCATGCGCAAGTACTTGATCCGTTCCTCCTCGACTGTCTGAGCGATCCGCAACGCGCGGGCCGTCCGCTGTGTGCGGCCGGAGCAGGTGGCGGGGCGAGCATTATGCCATACGACGGCTGCTCTCACGCCCGCTCGGCAATGCCGAGCACGTCGACCGGTCCGGCGCCCGAGCCGATGCCGCGCAATCCGCTGCGGACGGCCTCCGAGGCGAGTGCGCGAGCCCTGCGGGCCGCCTCGAGCGGCGCGAGTCCATGCGCCAGCCCGGCCGCCAAAGCCGAGGAGTGCGTGCATCCCGACCCATGCGCCGCCCCGTCCGGATGCCGCTCACCGGACAGCGACGCGAGCTGCTCGCCGTCGAAATACACGTCGGTGGCCTCCGCGAGGTGCCCGCCGGTCACGACGACCGCTCGCGGTCCGAGAGCATGCACGGCTCGTGCCAGGCGCTCGCCCTCGGCCTCGTGACAGTCGCCATCGACCTCCTGACCGCCACCCTCGGCCTTGTGACCGCCGCCATCGGCCTCGTGACCGCCACTTCGATCGGCGGCACCGCTGCCGTCATCGTCGTCCGGCTCCGCCACGAGCAGCTGCGCTTCGTGCCGGTTCGGCGTGAGGACCGCGGCGCGAACGACGAGGCGCTCCCGCAGCGTCGCGCGCGCATCGTCGTCGAGCAGCACGGCGCCCGTCTCGGCGACCATCACGGGATCGAGCACCACCGGCACTCCCGGGAGCAGCCCGAGCGCGCGCTCGACGGCGAGGATGGTCGCCGTCGTACCGAGCATGCCGATCTTGACGGCGTCGACCCCGATGTCCTCGGCGACCGCACGTACCTGCTCTACGACCACCTCGTCCGGTAGCTGATGCACCGACAGGACGCCGACCGTGCTCTGAGCGGTGACCGCGGTGATGGCCGTCATCCCATGGACACCGCAACGGGCGAGCGCCTTGAGGTCGGCCTGTATACCGGCACCCCCGCCCGAGTCCGAGCCGGCGATCGAGAGTACCCTGGGCGGCGCGCTCGGGCGTCTCGGCCCAAGTGATTCAGACACGAATGACCTCGACGCCGCCGAGGCTTTCGATCGCCTCGAAGTCATCGTCCTGGGTTACTACCGGCAGCTGGTGGGCGAGGCCGGTAGCGGCGATCCAAAGGTCGTTTACGTTCAGGCGCCGCTCGGTTTCGGCTAGCCGGATCCGCAGCAACGCCCAGGCCGCGGCGACGGCGTTGTCCACGGGCAGTGTCTCGATGTCGGCAACGGCCTCCAGGGTCGCGAGCCGCCGCGCGCGGACGTCGACGCCCTCGGCCGCCAGTACTCCCACGTGGAGC
>JBBSNQ010000224.1:0-3173 GCA_038232575.1 Solirubrobacterales bacterium
ACTTCGATGTCGACTACCACGTTCGCGGCACCGAAGGAGCGGTCGGCGGCGGGGACGCCGAGCTACGCGAGGTCGCGGGCCGCCTGATGGGAGAGCGCCTCGACCGCTCGCGGCCGCTGTGGCGGACCGACGTGGTCGGGCCGCTCGCCGACGGCCGGATCGCGCTCGTGACGCGCATCCATCACTGCATGGCCGACGGGATCGGCGCCGTGCGCCTTGGCTCGCTGCTGTTCTGGGACAGGGCCTCGGACGCGGTGGAGGATCCGGGCGAGGGGCGCCCTCTCGGCGGTGTGGGCGGTGGACGCGAGGACGGAGTTGGGGAGGGGGGTCAGGGTGAGTGGTCGGACGGCACGCCGCAGCCCGCCCGCGAGCGGGTGCCGGGGGCCGCGCGATTGCTCGCCGCGGGCCTGGCCACCAGGGCCAGTGCGCCCGTCAGCGCCCTCGCCGGTGCGGCGCGGGCGCTTGCCCAGCCCGGGCGCTGGCCGACGCGCGCGCGCGACCTCCTCCGCCTCCCAGGGACGCTGCGCCGCGAGCTCGGCGGTCGGACGGCCGCCTCCCCGTTCGATCGCCGTCTCGGCGCCGAGCGCGAGGTGGCCTGGGCCGCGGTGCCGCTGGCCGAGCTGCGCGCGCTCGAGGATGCCTTCGGGGCGCACGTGACGATCAATGACCTCGTCCTCGCGATCGTGGCGGGCGCGCTGCGCCACTGGCTCGAGGTACGGGGTGAGGAGCCGGCGGGGATGCGCGTGAAAATCCCGGTCAGCATGCACGCGCGCGACGAGCGACCCGACGCGATCGGCAACCGCGACTCGTTCATGTTCGTCGGCCTGCCGCTGACCGAGGCCGATCCCGTGCGCCGCCTGCTGACCATCGGCGCCGAGACGCGGGAGCGGAAGCTACACGGCGATGCAGCTGAGCTTTACACCTTCTTTCACGGACTCTCCCACTTCCGCCCCCTGGAGCAGATTGCGACGCGCGTGGCAATGGGCGCGCGGGAGTTCGGCCTATCGGTCTCCAACGTGCCCGGACCGCGGGAGTTGGGCGCGATTCTCGGGCACGCTGTGAGCGGCCTGCATACCTTCGCCGAGCCGGCCGAGCATCACGTGCTTCGCGTGGCCGTCATCTCGCTCGCCGGCGCCCTGAGCTTCGGCATCTGCGCAGACCCGCGCGCCGTTGGCGGGCTCGACGTGCTTGCCGAGGGGATCGAGCTCTCGATGGGCGAGCTGTTGGATCGAGCCAGGGAGGTATCCGCGTGACGGTCGGGGCATCTGCGCATGACAGGTGGAATCCGCGCGTGATCGGGAGCAGCCGGAGGTGAGCGCCAAGGTCGCCGTGATCACCGGCGCCAGCAGCGGGATCGGCGAGGCCGTCGCGAAGCGGCTCGCAGCGGAGGGCTTCGAGCTCGTGCTGGGAGCGCGGCGGCTCGAGCGTCTGCAGGCCGTCGCCAAGCCGATCGGGGCGCGTGCGCTGCCGCTCGACGTGACCGATACAGCGTCGGTCGCCGCGTTTGCCGCCGGTGTCGATCATTGCTCGCTGCTCGTCAACAACGCGGGCGGCGCGCTCGGGCTCGATCCGGTGGCGGAGGCCGACGAGGAGCAATGGCGCTGGATGTACGAGGCGAATGTGCTCGGCGTAATGCGCATGACCAGAGCGCTGCTGCCTGCGATCGAGACGAGCGGCGACGGTCACGTGATGCTGGTCGGGTCGATCGCCGGCGTCGAGGTCTACCCGGGCGGAGGCGGCTACACGGCCGCCAAGCATGGCGCCAGCGCGGTCGCCCGCACGCTTCGGCTCGAGCTCGTCGGCAAGCCGGTCCGTGTCACCGAGGTCGCGCCCGGCCTCGTCGACACCGAGTTCTCGACGGTTCGCTTTGGAGGCGACGCCGAGCGGGCCGCGCGGGTCTATGAGGGCATGCAGCCGCTCAGCGCCGACGACGTCGCCGATGTCGTGGCCTTCGCGGCGACGCGTCCCCCGCATGTGAACCTCGACTACGTGACGATCAAGCCCCGCGCGCAGGCGACCGCGACGCTCGTTCATCGCGAGTAGCGACACGGCTCGGCGATCGCGCGCTGTCGGCGCCGGCCGGCGGGCCGGGGAGGGCGCGACGCACCTATCCCCGCGGAGGCTCGAACAGTTCGACCGGGTTGCCGGCGGGATCCTCGAGCAGGATCTGCTTACCGCCCCTGCCGCTGACGATCTCGTTGCGGAAGCTGGCTCCAGCTGCACTCAGTCGCTCCACCTCGCTCTCGAGGTCCTCGACCTCGAGCTGGATGCGATTCCAGCCGCCGGGCTCGGGCGTGCGCCCGTCGGGCATCGGCTGGGCCGCTCCGCCTGGCCCGCCTGGCGCATTGAGCAGCAGGCGCAGATCGCCGCGCGTCAAGATCGCAAAGCCGGGCGCGGGATGCAGCTCGATGCCGAAGTCGAGCAGCTTGCTGTAGAAGGCGATCGCGGACTCGACGTCGTCGACGATGTAGCGCACGCCTACAGAGGCCATCAGCGATCCTCGACTCCAGTCCCGAGCGCGAAGGCCAGCGCGTCGAGCGCCGGATCCTGATCCGGATGGTCGACGCCGACGCGGATCGAGCGGTGTGCGCGGTCGTGGTCGATAGTGAAGAACGCGCAGCAGCCGCGCTCGATCTCGAGTGTCCGTTCGAGCAGCGTCTGGTCGACATCGTCGGCGAAGTGCACCGTGAGCGCTCCGGGGACGCGCTCGGCGTGCTCGACCGAGCGGCCGAGGGTGCGGTAGCGCTCGCGCTGCTCGCGCAGGTCCGGCAGATCGAGCCGGCATTCCACCATCGGCGGCTCGCTCGTCACCCGATCGACCTTACCGCGAGTCTCCGCTGTCATGCCATCCCGGTCGGCAACCGGTCGCCGGTCCCGGGACGTTCCCCGAGCGCGGCTCCCGCGCTCCTCACCGCAGCTCGGGGATGTGGCGCCCGAGGTGCTCGTCGATCGTCCGCCGGATCCAGTGCTGCGTTTCCGCGTCGGCCATGCGATAGCGGCCGAGCAGCTCCGCGGGCTCGGTGAGCGGCAGTCCCGCTATCTCCCAGCGCACCGCGAGTCGTTCGAAGAGCATCTCGCTGCGCCGCTGCCAGGCATCCTCGCGTGAGGCGGCGCTGCTGCTCGGCGGCTCGCCGATCTTCCCGATCGTCCCGGCGCTGAGCGACTGGCGCAGC
>JBBSNQ010000225.1:0-3171 GCA_038232575.1 Solirubrobacterales bacterium
GAAGACGAGGTCAACCCGCCCGGTGTAGAAGCCATCGTCTCGGCCGCTGCCCGCCGCCACCGTGAAGGCGACCTCGCGGTGGAGGCTCGATGAGGCGAGTGCACGCTGCATGACCGGACTTGCGAGGCCGTTGCGCGCCATCGCGAGCAGCTCGTCGAGACGCGGCTCGAGCCCGGCCTCTGCGCAGACGGCGCGGGTGAGCGGCTCGAGGTCCTCGGCTCCCGGCAGCCGCACCAGCTCGAGCACGCGGTGCAGTGCGTCGCCGATCGGCAGCGGCGGCCCCTCGCCCGCGTTCACCGCGCCGTCGAGGCTCTCGGCCGCGAGGCTCACCGGCCGCCACGGCTTCTCGATGCCCGTCGCCGTGAGAATCGGCAGCTCCCGGCGGGCGCGCGCAAGGGTCCGCTCGCGCTCCTGCTCCCACTCCTGCTTGCGCTCGAGCGCGGCGTCGACCGCCTCGGCGTCGTGTGGCGCCGCCGGCTCGGAGGCGCGCTCGGGTTCGGCGTCGAGCGCCGCCGGGTCGTAGACGAAGCAGCCGGTGGCGTCATCGTCGCCGTTGCCGAGACCTTCGCCGTCCGCTGCCGAGCGTGCATCGCCGCCGCTCCCGTCCGCGGCGGCGCGCGGTGCTCCCTCCGGCAGGTGATCGAGCAACGCCTCGATGCGTCCCTTCATCTTCGCTCGGTCGCCCACGACCGGAATCACGAGGTGATCGCGCGCACGGGTCGCGGCCACGTAGAGCAGGCGCCGGACCTCGGCGGCCGACATCTCCTTCTCCTTCGCGTTGGCGTGCTCGAAGCCGGGTGTCTTGAACCACCCCGGATGCTCGGTGCCGACCCGCAGATCGAGGCAATGGCCAGCCGTGTCGGGGATCGGACGGGTCTGCTTGTCGGTGTCGCCAGCGAAGTTGGCGAGCGCGACGATCGGGAATTCGAGCCCCTTGGCGCCGTGCACGGTCAGCAGGCGCACGACGTTGTCGCTGTCCTCGGATATCCAGGCATCGCTCTCGTCGGCCGCCGACTCGCTGCTCTCAGACAGCCAGCGCGCGAAGGCGCGCAAGCCTCCGCCTCCCGAGCTCGAGAAGCCGCGCGCTTGCTCGATCACCTTGACGACGTTGGCCGCAGCCTGGCTGCCGTCTGGCAGCGAGAGGGCGAGCTCGATCGTCCCGGTCCGCTCGAGCAGCCGCCGCATGAGCTCGGGTAGCGAGACGCGCCCGCGCAGGTGGTGCAGGTCGCGCAGCTTCTCCAGCCCGTCGCGCACCGACTCGGGGCCGTCCTGGCCCGGCACGCGGTAGTCGAGCGCGCCCCCTTCGGTCGTGAAGAGGAAGATCTCCTCGTCGGAGCATCCGAAGGCGGGCGAGCGCAGCGTGCTGACCAGGTTCAGCCGATCGGTCGGATCGTCGACCGCGCGCAGGCACGCGACGAGCTCGCGCACCTCCTGGCGCGCGAAGAAGGTCCGCCCCCCTTCGTGGCGGAAGGGCACGCCGGCATCGGCGAGCGCCGTCTCGTAGGCGTCGAGCCCCGTGCGGGCGGGAACGAGGATCGCGGCGTCGCGCCAGCATGCACGACGCACTTCGCCGCTGCCGCGGTCGCGGACCGGCCAGTGCTCGTCATCCACTGCCCTGCGCAGTAGCCGGGCGAGTAGGCGCGCCTCCTCCTCGCGGCGTTCGGGAGCGCTCTCGAGCGCCTCGCCGTCGGCTCTCGCCGGGCGGTTGACGACGACGACCGGGGCGCGCTCGAGCTCCGCGATCGGCGGCGCGGCCGGGTCGAGGGGCACGTTGGCCGGCTGGACGCCCTCCTGTTCCTCGAAGACGGTGTCGAAGGCTCGATTGACCCAGTCGATCAGTCCGCGCGTCGCGCGGAAGCTCTGGCTGATGCTGTACTGGCCGTCTGCGAGCACGCCGCGCTTGACCTGGTCGTAGACGGCGATGTCGGCGCGGCGGAAGCGGTATATCGACTGCTTGGGATCGCCTACGACGAACAGCTTCCCCGGAGCGGGCTGCAGTGTGCGCCAGTCGCCCGTCTCGACCTCCTCGTCGGCCGCCAGGTAGATCACGAGCTCGGCCTGGATCGGGTCGGTGTCCTGGAACTCGTCGACGAGGATCGCCCGGTAGCGGCGCTGGAAGTAGCGCCGGACGCCGGGGTCGTCGCGGAGCAGGTTCCGAGCCCAGATCAGCAGGTCGTCGAAGTCCGCCCTGCCGCCGCGGCGGCGGGTTTGCTCGAAGCTCTGGACGAAGCTCTCGATGAACGGCATGACGCCCATCAGCGCGTCCGAGCGGAGCTGCTCCTGAGTCGTCGCTATGTCCGTCTTGAGCTCCTTGACGATCGCCTTCATCCGGCGGCAGCTGTCCTTCGCGCCGGGCCAGTTGGCCTGGCTGCCGATGCCCGGCTTGAGCACAGGGGCGTTGAAGAGGAGCGTGCGCTCGAGCGCAGGCGCCTCGCCGGACGCCGCGCCGGAGACGGCCTCGCCGGGGGCTGCTCCCCCGGAGACGCCCTCGCCGGACGCCGACGCGGTGAGTGCCTCCCTGACACGCTCGCCGAACTCGAGGACCAAGGGGAGCTGCTGTGCACCGAGATCTTCGTCCGGCCGCTCGCAGTGCTCGAGCAGCTGCTCGAGCTCCCTGCAGCGCTGCTCGAGGCGGAACGCGAAGCCGGCGGGGTCGGGCCGCGACTGCCCGACCGGCGTGAGCGGCAGCACGTAGCGGTGGTGGTTGAGGGCCTCGGCCGTCTCGCGCAGGTGCTTGAGCGTGAAGCCGCGGTTGAGCGCGCGGACGATCTCCGGATGGTCCTCGCCGAGCAGCTTCGCCTGCCATGCCTCGAAGGCCTCGTCGAACGCGAGGCCGCCGGCGAGCCCGTCGAGCACTGTGAACTCCGGGTCGAGACCGGCCTCTGCCGGGCGCTCGCGCAGGAGGTTGGCGGCGAAGGCGTGGATCGTCTCGATCCGGGCGCGGTAGAGGTCGCGCGTCGCCTGACGGAGGGGCTGCTGCTGGTCGGCCGGAGTGTCCGCGTCCGTCGCGAGCTCTTCGAGCCGCTCGCGCACGCGCACCACGAGCTCCGCGGCGGCCTTCTCGGCGAAGGTGATCACCGCCAGCTGGTCGACCGTCGCGCGCCCGCTGCGCAGCACCTCGACGATGCGCTCGACGAGCACTGTCGTCTTGCCCGTGCCTGCGCCCGCCTC
>JBBSNQ010000226.1:0-3161 GCA_038232575.1 Solirubrobacterales bacterium
CGCCTCCCTCGCGCGTCGAGAAGGCTACGTGAGCGGCGCCGGGGAGGTCGAGGACGATCGCGCCGGCCATGCCGTCGGCGGGCGCCGAGCCTGGACCCCGCGTCAGATCCCACGCTGAGCGGTCCGCGGCCGAGCTCGCAGCTCGCCCGGCGGCGAGGTCCTGCTCGCGCCCGCTCATCGCTCCGGCGCTCCGGCGATCTCGAGCGCGAAACGCAGCTCCTCGTCCCTACCCGAGAGCTCGCCGTCGAGCTTGCGCCGCAGCGCCTCCTCGAGCGCGCGGCCGATCGCCTCCGACTCGGGAACGCCGGCCGCTCTCAGGTCGGCTCCGGTCACCTCGAGTCGCACGTGGCGCAGCCTGCTCACGTAGCCGAGGATGGCCGGCGCAGGTGCCCCGAGCGCGAGCGCGAGCGCGAGCGCCTCCGGCGGCTCGGAGCGCAGCAGCTCGTAGACCTCCGAGGGCGCCAGCTCGGTGCTCAGCCCGCGCGCCAGCGCGGGTCCTGCCCGCGCCCCGCGCCCCACCCGCGCGCAGACGGAGCGGTCGAGCTGCAGGAGCTCGAGCCAGGGCTCGAGCTCCTCGACCGCCGGCAGGAGCAATGCGGCGAGCGCGGCGAGCGTGCGGTCGGCACCGGTCTCCGCCGCGCCGAGCGCGGCGGCGGCAACGACGTCAGGGTCCGGTGCCAGCGCAGGGTGCAGGGCTCGATCGAGCTCGAGCGCGTGGAGCCGCCGCAGCGCCTGCGGATGCTCCGACTCGGCGAGCAGCGCGAGCAGCTCGTCGCCCAGCCGCGCCCCGGAAACGGTGTCAAGGGCGCCGGCCGCCACCGCCGCGCGCGCCAGCGACTCCGTGGCGGCGTCCATCGCGTAGTCGAGCCGGACCTCGTAGCGGACCGCGCGCAGCAGTCGCGTGGGGTCATCGAGGAAAGACCCTGCATGCAGCACGCGCACGGCGCCCGCGCGCAGATCCTCCAAGCCGCCGCACGGATCGTGGAGAGTGCCGCGACCGGGCTCTGTCAACCCGATCGCGATCGCATTGATCGCGAAGTCGCGCCGTGCCAGATCCTCGGCCAGCGGGGCCGGCTCGACCAGCGGCAGCGCTCCCGGGCGCTCGTAGCGCTCCCGGCGCGTAGCGGCGAGGTCCACCGACAGCTCACCGGCCCGCAGCGTCGCCGTGCCGAAGCGCTCGTGCTCGAGGACCGACCCGTCGAGGCGCTCGGCTAGAGCGCGTGCGGCCGCGAGCGCGTCACCCTCCACGCATACGTCGAGGTCGACCGCGGCCGCGCCGCGCAGGAGGTCGCGCACCGCGCCCCCGACCAGGTAAACGGGTGGCAGGTCCTCGAGCGCCGGTAGTAGCCGGTCCATGCCGGGCACGGCCGTGATGCGCTCCCACAGGTCGCCCGCGACGATGGCCACCCCCTGATTCTCCACCACCGAGCGGCGCTCACAGCCGCACCGCGATACCGGCCGCACGCATGCGCTCCTTCGCCTCGGCGATCGTATGCCGGCCGTAATGGAAGATCGACGCGCACAGCACCGCATCCGCACCCCCGCGCTCGATCGCCTCGACCAGGTGGGTCAGCTCGCCCGCGCCGCCCGAGGCGATCACCGGCACTCGGACGGCCTCGGAGACGCTGCGCGTCAGGGCCAGCTCGTAGCCATCCTCGGTGCCGTCGCGGTCCATGCTCGTGAGCAGGATCTCGCCGGCGCCGCGGGACGCCCCCTCGCGCGCCCACTCGATCGCGTCGCGCCCTGTCGCCTCCCGGCCGCCGCTCACCCAGACCTCGTAGCCCTCACCCGAGGCGCGGCCGCGCGCGTCGATCGCCAGCACGACCGCCTGCGAGCCGAAGACCTCGGCGAGCTCCTCGATCAGCTCGGGGCGCGCGACCGCGGCCGAGTTGACCGAGATCCTGTCGGCGCCGGCGTCGAGCACGGCCTGGGCGTCGCGCACAGTGCGCACGCCGCCGCCGATCGTGAACGGGATGAAGACCTCGTCGGCGGTGCGGCGCGCGAGCTCGACGATCGTCTCGCGCTGCTCGTGCGATGCGGTGATGTCGAGGAAGATGAGCTCGTCGGCGCCCTCGGACTCGTAGCGTGCAGCGAGCTCGACCGGATCGCCCGCATCGCGCAGCTCGAGAAAGTTAGTGCCCTTGACGACGCGCCCGCGCTCGACATCGAGGCAGGGTATGAGGCGCGTCATCGGCCGCGCCATGACTCCTCGCCGAGCGCTGCGCGACCCTCGGCGACGGTGAAGCGCCGCTCGTACAGTGCCTTGCCGGAGATGACGCCCTCGAGGCTGGCGAGTCCCAACTCCCGCAGCGCGGCGAGATCCTCGACCGAGCCGACCCCGCCCGAGTAGAGCAGGCGACCGCCCGGTAGGCCCGCCTCGAGCGCGCCCGCCACCTGCGCCACCCCGTCGAGATCGCCGCCCGAGAGCATCCCGTCGCGGTCGACGTTCGTGTAGATGACCCGCGTGATGCCGCGCTCCACGAGCTGCCCGACCACTTCCTCGGGGCGGTCGGCCGTCTGCTCGGTCCAACCCGCGACCGACACGCTGCCCCCGCGGGCGTCGAGCGATACGGCCACCCGGTCAGGCCACGTGCTGAGCACCGAGTCGAGGAGCTCGGGGTCGGCGTAGGCGGCCGTGCCGATGACCACGCGCGAGGCGCCTGCGGAGATGGCCCGCTCGACCGATGCCCGCGAGCGCAGCCCGCCGCCGTACTGCACAGGGACCCCCAGATCGCCCGCGATCCGCTCGAGATGCGGAAGGCTCACGGGCTCGCCGGCGAGCGCGCCGTCGAGGTCGACGACGTGCAGCCAGCTGGCCCCCGCCTCGACGAAGTCCCGTGCGGCCGCGACGGGATCGCCGGAGACCGTCTCGCGCTCGAAGTCGCCGCGCTCGAGCCGCACCGCTCGGCCGTGGCGGATATCGACCGCCGGCAGCAGGATCACGCGGCGGGACCCACCGTCGGCGCGGCGGGACCCTCCGTCGGCGCGGCGGGACCCTCCGTCGGCTCCGTCGCCCGCGCGGGAGCGCTCGCACCCGCCGCAGGCTCGCCCCGCCCGGCGCACAGATCGACGAAGTTGCCGAGCAGACGCAGGCCGTCCGTGCTCGACTTCTCGGGATGGAACTGCACGCCGAAGAGGCTCCCCTGCTCGACCACGCTGGC
>JBBSNQ010000227.1:0-3158 GCA_038232575.1 Solirubrobacterales bacterium
CGCTTGACGATCAGCTGCCAGAAGTTGCTCGGCCCGGGCTCGGGCTCCTCGGCGTTGTACCCGGAGATCAGCCCGCAGAGCGGGATCCGCCCGAAGTCGTTCATCCTCCCGAGCACGGCGTCGAGCAGGTCGCCGCCGACGTTCTCGAAGTAGATGTCGATGCCGTCCGGGCAGGCCTCGGCGAGCGCGGCGTCGAGGTTGCCCTCGTGGTAGTCGAAGGCGGCGTCGAAGCCGAGCTCCTCGCGCAGGTAGGCGATCTTCTCGGCCGAGCCGGCGCTGCCGGCCACGCGGCACCCACGGGCCTTCGCGAGCTGGCCGACGACGCTCCCGACGGCGCCGGAGGCGGCCGAGACGAACACGGTCTCGCCTTCCTTCGGCTGGCCGATGTCTGTCAAACCCAGGTAGGCGGTCAGGCCCGGCATGCCGAGCACGCCGAGCGCGGTCGAGACGGGCGCGACCGAGGGATCGACCTGCATCAGCGTCGCGGGCTTCGCGACGTAGTGCTCCCGCCAGCCGAGCATGCCGTTCACCCAGTCGCCCTCGGAGAGCTCGGACGCACGCGACTCGATCACCTGCCCGACCGCCCCGCCCTCGAGCGGCTCGCCGACCTGGAACGGGGGTATGTAGGACGGGACGTCGTTCATCCGCCCGCGCATGTAGGGGTCGACCGAGAGGTAGGAGTTGCGCACGAGCACCTCGCCCTCGGCAGGGCTCGGCATCGGCGTCTCGGCCAGCTCGAAGTCGGAGTCCTTCGGGAAGCCCTGCGGGCGGGCTGCCAGCCGGATCTCGCGCGTCTGCTCGCTCATGACTCGGACCCTACCGCTTCACGGAAGGCACGCTCGGCCGCCTCGCCGTGGGCGGCGAAGACGATCCGCCTGAGCGCACCCTCGTGTGCGCGCGCGACGCCGACCATCAGCTCGGCCGCCTGCTCGAGCGGGAACCCGCCGACGCCCGTGCCGAACGCGACCAGTCCGACCGAGCGGCAGCCGAGCTCCTCCGCGCGGGCGAGCGTCGACTCGGTGGCGCGGGTGATGATCTCCGCCGAGGTGGGGCCGCCGAGCTCCATGGTGGCCGCGTGGATTACGTAGCGCGAGGGCATCATCCCGGCCGTCGTCTCGACGGCCTCTCCGAGGCCGATCGGCGCACGCTCGTCTGACTGGCGCTGGACCTCCGGGCCGCCGGCACGGCTGATAGCCGCCGCGACGCCCCCGCCGTGCTGAAGCTCGGTGTTGGCGGCGTTGGTGATCGCATCGACCTCGAGCTTCGTGATGTCGGTGGTCTCCACCTCAAGTCGCGCCACGGGCCTATCTTCGCCCATCTCGGCTTCGAGTGCGACGGTGACGCTCGAGCCCGGCGGCTTCGCGGGCAGCTGTGGCGATTAGCTGTCGCAGGACGACAGCTCAGGTACACGGTTCCGGCCGAGGCCGCGTGGTTGGGCAGGGGCGGTCAAGGGAGGCCGACGCCGGATGCCCTTATCCGCGCAGCTGCTCGACCGTGCACTCGCGCGGGTCCTTGTCCTCGCGCCAGCGCAGCAGTCGCGCGCCGTGGCGGATCCGGCGGCCGGTGACGTGGTCGAAGGCGATCTCGACGACGAGCTCGGGGCGCAGGCCCTCCCAGACGAGGTCCTCTTCGGACTTCCAGCGGCTCGGCTCCCCCGAGCCGCGCTCGTGGGTGCGGTAGGGCTCGAGCAGCGCGAGCAGCTCACGCTTCTCGGCCGCCTTGAAGCCGGACACGTGGCCGACCTCTGGCAACGCGCCGCTCTCGTCGTAGAGACCGAGGATGAGCGAGCCGACGGTCCCCTCCGCCTTGCCGAAACGAAACGCGCTGACGACGCAGTCGGCAGTGCGGATGCGCTTGATCTTCTTCATCGCGGTCCGCTCGCCGGGCGAGTACGGCGCGCCGGCCTGCTTGGCAATGACCCCCTCGGAGGCACCGGTGAGCCAGGTGCTCGCGGCCGTCTCGCGATCGGCGGTCGCAGGCGTCAGCTCGACCGATCCGTTCCCATCCTCGATCGCCGCGACGAGCCGCTCGCGCCGCTCGCGATAGGGGCGCGCGAGCAGCGTCTCATCGCCCTCCGCGAGCAGGTCGAACGCGACGTAGCCGGCGGGCGTCTGCTTCGCGAGCCGCTCGACGCGCGAGGCGGCCGGGTGGATGCGCTGGGAGAGGAGGTCGAACTCCTGCACGCCGTCGACGACGACCACGATCTCCCCGTCGAGCACGAGCCGCTTGCCCGGCAGCTCGCGGATCTGCTCGACCACCTCCGGGAAGTAGCGGTTCATCGGCTTGCCGGTCCGGCTCTGGAGGCGGATGTCGTCGCCGTCGCGGAAGACGATCGTGCGGAAGCCGTCCCACTTCGGCTCGTAGCACCAGTCGCCGTCGGTGGGCAGCTCCTTGGCCGAGCGCGCGAGCTGCGGCTTGATCGGCTCGGAGAGCGGGAGGCTCATCGGCGGCTCGCGAGGCCCGCTCGGACGCACAGATCCATGATCGGGCGGCGGCCTGCCCCTCTCGGCTCCATCGAGCGCCATCGTAGTGCCGCGCACGGGCTGGTTACGATGCCCTCGAGCCCACCCCGAGGAGGTCGCGTGTCCCAAGAGCAGGCAACGGTCGCGGAGGAGGAGTACCTCGAGACGATGTTCTGGCTCGGGGAGGCCCGGCTGCCGCTGACGGGCGCGAACATCGCACGGGCGATGCGCGTCTCAGCGCCGACCGTGCACGAGATGCTCGGCCGGCTTGAGGCCGACGGCTACGTGAGCCGCGACGAGGATCGCGCGCTCGCCTTCACTGACTCGGGCTACGAGCACGCCGCTGGGATTGTGCGCCGCCACCGCCTCGTGGAGCGCTTTCTGACCGATGTGCTCGGCATCCCCTGGGACGAGGTCCATCAAGAGGCCGAGCGACTCGAGCACGCGATGTCGCCGGTCCTCGAGGAGCGCATGCGCGTCGCGATCGGCAGCGCGCAGACCTGCCCGCACGGCCATCCGATCGTCGAGGGCGCGCGCGAGCCGGGCGTCCCGCTCGCCGACGTCGAGGTTGGGGCGAAGGTGCGCATCCTGCGCTTCGAGAACGAGGCCGAGGATCTGCTCCACTACCTGCGGGCGGCGGGCGTGCACCCGGGACTCGAGGGGACGCTCGCCTCCTCGGACGCCGAGGAGGTGGCA
>JBBSNQ010000228.1:0-3150 GCA_038232575.1 Solirubrobacterales bacterium
CCGCTCCACCTCGCAGGACGCCGCCTCGCCTCGCCGGAGCGCCGACTCAGCGCGACCCGTTGCGCGCCGGTCGCACGAGATCGACCCGCCCGCGCGGTCGATCGATTCCCTGCACCTGCACGTCGATCGGGTCGCCGAGCTTGAGCATCCGGCCCGAGCTCTCCCCGACGAGCGCCGTGCCCTCCTCGTTCAGGTTCCACCAGTCGTCGGGCATCCGCCGCACGGGCAGCATGCCCTCGAAGCCCTCGAAGCCGCCGGCGCCGAAGCGCACGAACGCACCCGCGCCGATCACCCCGACGACCTCGCCCTCGAACGCGCCGTTAGAGCCGTGCTCTGCGAGCACGCGCTCGAGCAGAAAGCACGCGCATACGTCGGCGGCGTCGCGCTCGATCCGCAACGCCGCGCGCTCGCTGGCCGAGCTCTCGACGCCCGCCTCCTCGAGGTCCTCCGCGCGCGGCGCGACGTCGTCGAGCCCCACCGTCGCGAGCAGCGCCCGGTGCGCGACGACGTCGGGGTAGCGGCGGATCGGGGAGGTGAAGTGGCAGTAGCGCGGGCTCGCCAGGCCGGCGTGGCCGATGTTCTCCGGCGAGTAGTAGGCCTGCTTGAGCGAGCGCAGCAGCTGCGAGGTGAGCGCCGCACGCCCGTGGCCCGTGCGCTTCACGTGCGCTGCCACGAGCCGGCTCACCTCCCCTATCAGCTCGCCCGCCTGCTGCGGGCTCATGTGCCGCGGCAGCGGCGGCGTCGGGACCTCGAGGCTCGCGAGGCGCTCCACCAAGGCCTCGACAGCCTGCGGGTCCGGGCGCTCGTGCACGCGGTAGAGCGTCGGCTGGCGCCGATCGACGAGGTGTCCGGCGACGACCTCGTTGGCGAGGATCATCAACTCCTCGATCAGCCGGTGGGACTCGGTCTGCGCCTCCGAGGCGACGCCCGCGACATCACCCTTGGCGTCGAGCGCGAAGGCGCGCTCGCTCGACTCGACCGCAAGCGCGCCCCGGTCGGCGCGGCGCTCGGTCAGCGCGCTCGCCACGGTGCGGGCGGCGGCGAGTGCCCCGTCCCACGGTGCCGCGGCGTGCTCCTGCCCGGCGAAGATGCGATCGACGGCGTCGTAGTCGAGACGCGCGTCGCTGCGAATCCGCGAGCGGTGAAACCGGGCCGAGCGCACCTCGGCGTCCGCCGAGAGCTCGAGCTCGACCGAAACGGCGAGGCGCTCCTCCCCAGGCACGAGGCTGCACGCTCCGCTCGAGAGCGCGTCGGGCAGCATCGGCTCGACGGCCCCCGGCACGTAGACGCTCGTCGCTCGGCGGAACGCCTCCCGCTCGATCGGGCGGCCTGGGCGCACGTAGGCGCTCACGTCGGCGATGTGCACCCACAGACGGACGCCGCCGTCCTCCTCGGCGCGCGCCGAGATCGCGTCGTCGTAGTCGCGCGCAGTGGCGGGGTCGACGGTGAAGGTGGGAAGCTCGGTGAGGTCGAGCCGCTCGCGGCCCCGCTGCGGCGGCGCCGTCGAGACCTCGCCCGCGTCGGCGGCGGCGGCGCGCGGGAAGGCCCTGTAGAGGCCACGGTCGAGCATCAGCGCCTCGAGCACGTCGCGCGCGCGCTCGGGGCGGCCGATCGGGCGCGCGATGCGGGGGCCGCGCTTGCCGGGTCCGATCAGCACGAGATCGCCCGCGGCGGCCTGGGTGCGGCCGCGCCCGTCGAGCGTCACCGGGCGGCCGCGCTCGAACAGCGGCTGGGCGAGCAGGAACCGGCCCCGCTTCTGCAGCACGGCGGCGAACGGCAGCTCGGGAGCCTTGGCGCGCGCGGCGTGCGGCGGGCGGCTCCCGGTGCCAGGCCGCTTCGGCCCGCCGCGCTTTGGACCGCCCTTCGGGCCGCCGCCTGTTGGACCGCCGCCTTTCGGCCCGCCGCGCCGCCCCGCGCCGGGCGACGCCGGGCCGCCGCTCACCTGAGCTTGGCCAGGAGCACGTCGAGCGCCTTCGCGAGTCCCTCGTCGGCGTCGGTGCTCTCGCGATCCTGCGCCTTGACCTTCGGCTTCAGCCCCTTGTCGGCGATGTTGTCGCCGTCGGGCAGGAAGTACTCGCCCGTCGTCAGCACGACCTCGCCGCCGTTCGGCAGGTCCGTGGGCTGACCGAAGACTCCCTTGCCGAAGGTCTTTTGGCCAACGAGAGTGGCGCGCCCGCGGTCGCGCAGGGCGCCGGCCACGATCTCCGACGCGCTGGCGGTCCCGTCGTCGACGAGCACGACGACCGGGATGTCCTTGGCGATCGCATCGCCCTCAGCGGAGTAGTCGCGCGGCTCCTGGGTCCTGCCCCTGGTCGAGACGATCTCCCCGCGCTCGACGAAGATGCTCGCCACTGCGACCGCCTCGCTGAGCAGTCCGCCGCCGTTGCCGCGCAGGTCGAGCACGAGGCCCTTGGCCCCCTTCTCGAGCATCGCGTCGATCTTCTTGCGCAGCGCTTCCGACGCGCCCATGCTGAAGCCGGTCAGCTGGGCCACGCCGAGCTTCGTCCCGTCCACGGTCATGAGCTTCGACTCGGCGACGGGGATGTCGACCTCGGCGCGCGCGATGCTGAGCGTCCGAGGCTGCTCCTCGGAGCGCGTGACGGTGAGCTTCACCGACGTGCCCGGCTCGCCCCTGATCTTCGCCGTCGCGACCTCGCTCGTCTCGCCGGCGATCGAGTCCCCGTTTACGCGTGTGATCAGATCGTCCTCGCGGATGCCCGCCTTGGCGGCCGGGGCGCCGGTGAAGACGCGCGCCACGCGCAGCCCCCGCTTGTCCTCGCGGACCGACATGCCGACGCCCTCGAACTTGCCGGAGACCTGCTCGTCGAGCAGCCTTGCCTGGTCCGGCGTGAGATAGGTCGAGAAGCGGTCGTCCAGACCGTCGACGAGGCCCTTGAGCGAGGACTGCTCGAGCGCTGCGAGATCGACCTTCTTGTAGTAGTCGTCCTTGATCTGCTCGAGCAGCTCGGTGCGCGTGGCGTACGCGCCCGTGTCCGAGAGGAACGCGCCGCGCACCGCGTCGGGCATCCAGCCCGGATGTCCGCCGAGGTAGACGCCGACCACGCCCGCGACTAGCGCGGCGAGCACTGCGACGAGCGCGAGCTTTCCTGTGCCTTCAGGACGCATGAAGAGGGCGCCGAAGCGCTGCTC
>JBBSNQ010000229.1:0-3147 GCA_038232575.1 Solirubrobacterales bacterium
CGCTCGCGCTTGAGCGGGCTGGCCTCGATCAGCGCCGGGCTCGGGCGCACGGGGCGCAGGTTCGCGAACAGCCCGAGCCCCTTGCGCAGCCCGAGCAGCCCCTGCTCGGGTCGCGGCGCGTCGGGATCGGTCGAGTCCCAGCGCGGCCCGCCGACCGCTCCGAGCAGGACGGCATCGGCGCTCCGGCACGCCTCGAGCACCTCGGGCGTGAGCGCCGTACCGTGGCGGTCGATCGAGGCGCCGCCCACGAGCTGCTCCTCGATTTCGAAGGCGCCGAGACGCTCGAGCGCGGCCAGCGCGACGGCCATGATCTCGGGCCCGATCCCGTCGCCGGGGAGCGCGACGATGCGCTTTGCGCTCACAGTGCGGTCGTGACCGGGCCGCTGCGCTCGCGATCGCGCTCGTAGCGCTCGAGCGCGTCGCCGTGCTGGAGGGTGACGGCGATGTCGTCGAGGCCCTCGAGCAGCCGCTGCCGCGTCTCGGGGTGAATCTCGAACGGGAAGCCCACGCCGCCTGCGCCGCCCGCCTGCCCACCACCGGGCTCGACGACCTGGTGCTCGAGGTCGACGGTCGCCTCCCCGGCCTCCATCACCGCGCGCACCTCATCCTGTGCGAGCACGACCGGCAGCAGGCCGATCTTGGTGCAGTTGGAGTAGAAGATGTCGGCGAAGGACGGCGCCACGATCGCTCGGAAGCCGTAGTCCTGCAGGCCCCACGGAGCGTGCTCGCGCGAGGACCCCGAGCCGAAGTTCGCACCCGTGGCGAGGATCGGGTTGCGCGGTAGCTCCCAGCCGGGCTCCTGCGCCCAGTCGTGGAAGAGGAACTGGCCGAAGCCGGTCCGCTCGACGCGCTTCAGGAACTGCTTGGGCATGATCTGGTCGGTGTCGACATCGGAGCGGTCGAGCACCGACACGCCCCCGCTGATGACCCGTACGGGCTCCACTAGACCCAGCTCCTGATGTCGACGAAGCGGCCCTCGATCGCGGCGGCGGCGGCCATCTGCGGCGAGACGAGGTGGCTGCGCCCGCCGCGCCCCTGGCGACCCTCGAAGTTGCGGTTGGATGTCGAGGCGCAGCGCTCGCCGGCTGCGAGCACATCGGGGTTCATGCCGAGGCACATCGAGCAGCCGGCCGAGCGCCAGTCGAACCCAGCCGTGCGAAAAACGTCGTCGAGCCCCTCCCGCTCGGCCTGCGCCTTGACCTGCTGGGAGCCCGGCACGACCATCGCTTCGACGCCGCTCGCGACCCGGCGTCCCGCCACGACCTCGGCGGCCGCGCGCAGGTCGCCGATGCGTGCGTTCGTGCAGGAGCCGATGAAGACGCGGTCGAGCGCGATCTCCTCGATCGGCGTTCCCGGCTCGAGCCCCATGTAGCGCAGCGCGCGCTCGTCGCCCTCGGTCGTTGGCGCGGGAACAGCGTCGGTCACCGCGGCGACCATGCCGGGCGTCGTGCCCCAGGTGACCTGTGGCGAGAGCGCGGCGGCGTCGACAACCTCCTCGCGGTCAAAGCTCGCGCCGGCGTCGCTGCGCAGATCGCGCCACTCCTCGGGAGTCCGCTGCGGCGCCGCCGGGCGGCCCTCGAGCCACTCGAAGGTGACCTCGTCGGGCGCGACCATGCCCGAGCGTCCGCCGGCCTCGATCGTCATGTTGCAGATAGTCATGCGGCCCTCCATCGAGAGGCGCTCGACCGCCGGGCCCGCGTACTCGATCGCGTAGCCCGCTCCGCCGCCGACGCCGATCTGGCCGATCGTGCCGAGGATCATGTCCTTGGCGCTGACGCCGAAGCCGAGCTCGCCCTCGTAGCGGATGCGCATCGAGCGCGGCCTGCGCTGCTGGAGGGTCTGGGTGGCGAGCACGTGCTCGACCTCGCTCGTGCCGATTCCGAAGGCGAGCGCGCCGAAGGCGCCGTGGGTCGCCGTGTGGGAGTCGCCGCAGACGATCGTCATCCCCGGCTGAGTGACGCCGAGCTCGGGCCCGATCACGTGCACGATGCCCTGGCGCTCGGAGCCGATCGAGTAGATGGGGATCCCGAACTCGCTGCAGTTGCGCTCGAGTGTCTCGACCTGGACGCGCGAGAGCCGGTCGGCGATCTGGGCGGCAACGCGCGAGCCGTCGGTCGGCACGTTGTGATCGGCCGTCGCGAGCGTGCGGTCCGGGCGGCGCACGGCGCGGCCGGCCAAGCGCACGGCGTCGAAGGCCTGCGGGGAGGTGACCTCGTGAACCAGATGCAGGTCGACGTAGAGGATCCCGTCGTCGACCTCGTGGGCATCCCAGATCTTGTCGAGCAGCGTGCTTGCCATCGTCAGCTCCTCCGCATCGCTAGGTCGTCCTGCGCAGGCCCGCGGATACAACGGCGAGGAAGCGCGCCTCAGCCTCGCCCGGGTTCTCGAAGTGGTGGGGCAGATCGGCGTCGAAGGTGACTGCATCGCCCTCGGCGAGCTCGTGTGCTGAGCCCTCGCAGACGAGCCGCAACCGCCCGCGCGTGAGCAGCGCGGTCTCGCGGCTGCCCGGCTCGTGGATCGGCGGATCGCCCGGGCCGCCGGTCGCGGCCCCCGGCGCCAAGGCGTGCAGCGAGACCTCCGCCCGCTGTCCGGGCTGCGATGGGCTCAGCAGCTCGTAGGAGTGGCCCTCGACGCGCCCGCCGATCGGGCGCCGCCCGTCGGCGCGGACGACCGTCACGCCGTCGCCCTCGTCGAGGCGCAGCAGCTGCGAGAGCGAAAGCTCGAGCCCCTGCGCCACACGCGCCGCCACGGTCAGCGTCGGGCTCGTGGCTCCGCGCTCGACCTGGGAGAGCATCGGAGCCGAAACCCCCGCGCGATCGCCGAGCTCGCGCAGCGAGAGGCCCATCGCCTCGCGCAGGGCGCGCACGCGACGGCCGACCGGCGCGAGGGTCGTTGCGCCGTCTGCCCCGAGGGCCGTCGGGTCGTCGGATCTGTGAGGCGCAACTGCAGGCACGAGCCGTACGTTATCACGTACGCCTGTTCGGGATCGAGCGGTGCAGCGGGCCGCCGATCTGCTCTCGTTATGCTGCGTCAAGAGGTCGTCCCCGTCGAATGGAGGCACACATGCCCGCCCCCGACTTCACGCTCCCCGACCAGTCCGGCGCCGACTGGAAGCTCTCGGACCACCTCGACGCAGGCGTCGTGCTC
>JBBSNQ010000230.1:0-3144 GCA_038232575.1 Solirubrobacterales bacterium
CCGCTCAGACATTCGCCGTGGACGGGATCGCTCAGGAGTTCTCGGACTTCTCCGTGAACGAGGACGTGGTGTCCTCGACGGATCAAGCCGCCGGTGAAGCCCAAGACTGCATCTAAGCTTAGAAGGTCCTGACGAGCCCCTCCACTTGACGGCCCCGCGGGGGGCACCGCAGCTCGCGAGGCAATAGGGTCCGGTTATGGGGTCTATAGAGAGCTCGTACGGAAACCCGGCGTAAGCCGCCCTCTTACGCGACCTCGGCTGCCGGCTCGCTCGCCGCCGGCTCTGCGCGCAGATGGCGATACACGCTCGCACGGCTCACCCCGGGCACCGCGGCGATCGCTGTGACGGTGTGCTCACCTGACTCGTGCATCGCGCGCGCCACAGCGACCTTCTCCGCGCCCATCACGCTCGGGCGCCCACCGCGGCGCCCGCGAGCGCGTGCTGCCTGAAGCCCCGCCTGAGTGACAGCCGAAGTTCCGCAAACTGCGAGAAGAACGGCGACTGGTCGCACCCCGAGCCTCTTGACCGAGGCGCCGTGTCGCGCTAGGTTGACCGCCATTACAAACGAGGCCGGCGGTTCGGCCTCCCGAGAGACGCCCCGCAGCGCTTCGGGGGCTGCGGGGTTGAAAGCGAGGTCCGTCCCCTCGTGAAGGTCGCCTGTCCGGCATCGACGATCCCCTACCGCTGCGCGCGGAGCGACGGTCGGTAGGGCGATGAGCCAGGGGCGAACCCGCGGCGAGCTCGTTAAGGCGCTTGGCCGGGTCTGCCTCTGGCTCGTGGTAGGGCTCGTGTTCGTGCGCGGGGTCGCGCAGATCGCGGGGCTCGGCGAGGCAAGCGCCCCAGCGCGGGAGCCTGCCCGGCAGTCGGCCGAGTTCCCCGGCAGCGACGCTCGTGCGTTCGCCGCCTCCTTCGCACGCGCTTACATGAGCTTCAGCCCTGGCCACCAGGAGTGGGTCGAACTCGCCCTCCAGCCCTACCTCGCGCCCGAGCTGCGCGCCGATGCGGGCATCGAGGTCCCACCGTCTGGCAACGCCCAGCGCGTCGAGTCGGTGACGCCTGCGCGGAGCGTACGGATCGACCGCGAGCACGCGCTCGTGACCGTCGCGGTGGCTGTCTCAAACAAGGTTGTGACCACCCGCTACCTAAGCGTTCCGGTCGCCCGCGACGAGAGCGGGGGGCTCGTCGTCTACGACTACCCGAGCCTCGCCCCGCCGCCGCGGCGCGCGCGGGTCAGAGAGGCAGTGACCGAGTCGCTCACGGGCGAGGTGCGCCGGCCGGTCGAGGGCGTGCTCGAGCGCTTCTTCCCCGCCTACTTCGCCGGGCGCACCCGCGACCTCGACTACTTCCTGCCGGCGGGTACGAGCATGCGCGCGCTCGGGGAGCGCTACGCGTTCCTCGAGCTCGTGAGCGTCGAGCAGGAGCGCGGTGAGCGGGGATCCGAGCGCACGGTGCTCGCGAGCGTGTCGGTACGCGACCGCGAGAGCGATGCCGAGTATCTCCTGCGCTATCGCGTCTCGCTCGAGCTGCGCGAGCGCTGGTACGTGCGAGCGATCGGGCGAGCCTAGGAAAGGGGGCGGTATGGGGCCATAGGGGCCGGAGCCAGAGAGGTCGTTCAGAGCATTCACATCGAGAGAGGGAGGCAGCGATGAGAAAGGCTAGGAACTTCGTGCTCGCCACGGCGGCGAGCTGGCTTGTGGTGGTGGAGGTAGCGCTTGCCCAGGGTGGCGAGCAGGTGGGCGAGAACGTCGGCGAGCTGCTCACGAGCTGGGCCGGTGCCGTGTTCGCGGGGGTCGCGGCGATCGTCAGCATCATCTACCTGATCTCGCGCCGCTACACCGAGCTCGCGGTGTTCTTCGTGATCGCAGTGGTGGTCGGCGGGTTCGCGCTCGCACCGGACTCCACCGAGACGCTCGTCAGGGGGATCTGGACGACGATCACCGGCGGCGCATGAGCGCGGAGCGGGTCACAGTCCGCTCCTACCGCCGGATCTTCCGGGTAGAGCGGCGGATCTACCGCATCGACCGCTGGGTGCTGCCGGTGCCCGGCGGAGTGCCCCTGCGCGCGCTTGCCTACTTCGCGCTCGCGCTCGGGGTCGTGATCGGCGCGGGGCGCCTGCCGCTGATCGGCGGGCTCCTGGCGCTGCTCAGTCCACCGCTTCGCTACCTGATCCTGCCCGGAGCGGTCGCTGTTCTCGGTACCCAGGTGGCGCCCGAAGGCCGCGCGCCGCACCGCTTCGCGCTTGCGTGGATCGGGTTCATGCTTCGCTCGCGCCGTCGCTCGGCGGGGCGAGCGCTTCGGGCGGAGGGTGAGCATGAGCGGTCAGAGGAGCTCGCGCTTCGCCCCGACGCGAGCACGACCGAGCTTCACCGCGCGCGGATCGAGGGGCCGTGCGAGCTGCGCTTCGCAGAGGCGGTGCGTGTTGCAGGAAGTGGGAGCCGCTGCGTGGCAAGGCCGGCCAGGGAAGGCGGGCGCGGGACCCCTGCGATGGGGCTCGAGCTCGGCCCCGGCGAGCGGCTCGAGGTGCGCCCGTGAGGGGGGCGTTCCCGCTGCGCTACGCGCACGGGAACATCCTCTTCGGCCAGGGGCAGGAGCGCTGCGCGCTCTATCGAGTGGAGATGGACCCCTACGCCTTCCTGCCCGCGCGCGAGAAAGTCGGCCGCCTCGGCGCCCTGGCGCGCTTTGCGTTCTCGATCGGCGCCGACTTCTCGCTCTGGCGCGTCAGCCGCAGCTTCCCCGTCGAGGACTACGTCGAGGACGTCGCGGGTCTGCTCGACGTAGAGCACGGGGAGCGGATCAACTGGGTGCGCCATCTCGAGGGCCATGAGCGCCACCTGCGCGGGGCGATCCCGCACGTCCCCGAGCTCTACCTCGCGGTCTCCCTCGGCGCCCCATCGGGCGGCGGTCCACTCGCCGAGCTCCTTGCCCACACAGATCGCGTGCGGCGCAGGGTCGAGGCGCTCTTCGGGGTCGGAGCGCGCGAGCCGATCGGCGCGCGCGAGCTCGAGCGCCTCGTGGCCGAGGAGGAGCGACTGCTGCGGCGGGTATCGGGCCTCCTGCCGTGCGAGCGCGCGAGCACGCGCGAGCTTCAGTGGCTGATGCGCCGCGCGGCCTGCCGCGGTGTATGCGAGCCAGCGCTCGACGATC
>JBBSNQ010000231.1:0-3134 GCA_038232575.1 Solirubrobacterales bacterium
CGGTGCGCAAGCTGCGCGAGGAGCGCGGCATCGAGGAGGACCGGCGCTCGGGCGCGATCCTGACCCTGGTCGGGCCCCCCGGCACGGGCAAGACATCGATCGGGGAGTCGATCGCCCGTGCCACCGGGCGCGAGTTCGTGCGCATGTCGCTCGGAGGCGTGCGCGACGAGGCCGAGATCCGCGGCCACCGCCGGACCTACATCGGCGCCCTGCCCGGCCGGCTCGTGCGTGCGCTCCGCGACGCCGGAACCATGAACCCGGTGATCATGCTCGACGAGGTCGACAAGGTCGGAGCCGACTGGCGCGGCGATCCCTCCTCGGCTCTGCTCGAGGTGCTCGATCCGGCCCAGAACCCCTCCTTCCGCGACCACTACCTCGACGTCGAGCTCGACCTCTCGCAGGTGCTGTTCCTGGCGACCGCGAACGTGACCGACACGATCCCGGGGGCGCTGCTCGACCGGATGGAGACGATCCGCTTCGACGGCTACACGACCGAGGAGAAGGTCGCGATCGCGCGTGGCTACCTCTGGCCGCGCCAGCTCGAGCGCAACGGCCTGCGTCCGGAGGAGGTCGAGGTGGCCGACGAGGTGCTCCGCAGCGTGGCGACCGACTACACGCGCGAGGCGGGCGTGCGGCAGCTCGAGCGCGAGCTCGGCACCGCCCTGCGCAAGACGGCCACGCGGCTTGCCGCGGGCGAGGTCGAGTCGCCGGTCACGCTCGACCTCGGGGCCGTGCGCGACACGCTCGGGCGGCAGCGGTTCTTCCAGGAAGCCGCCGAGCGGACCGCCGTTCCCGGCGTGGCCACGGGGCTGGCTGCGACCGGCGCCGGCGGCGAGGTCCTCTTCATCGAGGCGAGCGGCATGCGCGGCAAGGAAGGGTTCGTGCTGACCGGTCAGCTCGGCGACGTGATGAAGGAGTCCGCCCGCATAGCGCTCTCCTACGTCCGCGGGCACGCCGAGGGGCTCTCGATCGAGGAGGACGCGTTCGACGGGCGCGAGTTCCACCTGCACGTACCCGCCGGCGCGACGCCGAAGGACGGCCCGAGCGCGGGGGTCACGATGGTGACCGCGCTCGCGTCGCTGATGGCGGGCAGGCCCGTGCGGCACACGGTCGGACTGACCGGCGAGGTGACGTTGCAGGGGCGTGTGCTGCCCGTCGGAGCGATCAAGCAGAAGGTGCTCGCCGCGCACGCCGCCGGGCTCACGGACGTGATCCTGCCCGAGCGCAACCGCGCCGATCTCGACGACGTGCCCGAGGAGGTGCGCGAGCAGCTCACCTTCCACCCGGTCATGACCGTCTCCGAGGCGCTCGAGCTGGCGCTCGAGCCCGCCCCGGCGGCTGCAGATGCCGCGCTGCGCTAGGCGAGCCGCCGTACCGCAGGAGGTTCGCCGCGCGGCGGAGCTGCTCGAGCGCCGCTGGCTGCTCTCGATCCTCTACGCGGCGCTCGCCGGGGCGATTCGCTTCGGCGAGTTCCGCGAGGCCGTCGAGGGCATCCCGCCGCGGACGCTCGCCGAGCGGCTGCGCGAGCTCGAGCGCGCCGGCGTCGTCGAGCGCCGCGTGGTGCCGGCAAGCCCGCCGTTTGCGGAGTACACGCTCACAGCGGAGGGCCGCGCGCTCGCCCCGGTGCTCGAGGCCGTGCGCTGCTGGACCGTCGAGCGCGCTCAGCCGGCGGCGCGCCAACCTGCCTAGCGGGGCGTGTCCGCGGCGCCTCGGCCGGTCTTTCGCGGCTCCTCAGCTCGCCTTAAAGGTCTCCCTTTACCCTCGAGGCCATGAGCAACGGTACGACGAATAACAGCGAGGGGATCTCGATCCAGACGCTTGTCATCGCAGCCGCGGCGTCGGCCGCGGCGGCGCTCGTGACGTCGCTCTTCTGGGAGCGCGGCACGCTGATCAGCGCGACGATCTTCCCGGTGCTCGTTTCGGTCCTGCGCGAGCTGCTGCAGAAGCCGGTGGCGAGAGCGTCGCAGGTGCGCGGCACGGTCGGCCAGGCGCGAGCGGCGCGCCGGGAGCGCCGTCCGGTGGCAGCCCCGCAGCCGGCCACGGCCGGCGGTCCATCGCTCGGCCAGGAGGTGCGTGGGAGCGGGTCGGCCTACCGGCGCCTGCGGCTGCAGCGAGTCAACTGGCGCATCGCGCTCGCGACCGCGGCTGTCGCCTTCGGCATCGCCGCCCTCGTACTGACCGTGCCCGAGCTCGTCGCCGGGCAGTCCGCGGGGGCCGGCGAGCGCAGGACGACCCTCTTCGGGGGGCCGTCCGCGGCGCAGGAGAGTCCCGGCGAGCGGGAGCCCGGACAGTTCACGCCGGGCTCGGGCACGCAGCCTGGGGGAGCGCGTCGGCCCGCGCCGGGCGCGGATCGGTCGGGCGCGCCCGATCGCGGCGCCGATAAGGGCTCGAGCCAGCCGAAGTCCCAGCAGCCCGCTCCCGGCCAGCCCGCTCCCGGCGGTCAGCCAGCGCCCGGTCAGCAGCCAGCGCCTGGCGGCAGTCAGCCGGCTCCGGAGCAGCCTCCGCCGCCGTCCCCCTGAGCCGGGCCGGGGCCGAGCGTTCGCTTCGCGCCCACTCAGGCGCGCGGGGGCCCGCTCGCACCCGAGGCGGCGGCCCGTCCGCCGCGGAGCCGCCGTACCCGAGCCCGCAGACGGTCCACGGCGATCGTGAGCAGCGCGACGGCGAGGCCGGCAAGTGCGGCGTAGAGGTGTCCCAGCGGTCCGGTGAGCAGCCACGCCGCGAGGCGCTCCCGCTGCGATCGCTGCGTGAGAGCCGCGGCGGGCAAGCGCGGTCGGGGCGGCTCGGAGAGCGGCATCGGCCCACGCTATCGTGGCGCGCCCAATGGCGACCGGCCTGACAACCAGCGTGACCGAGCTCGAGGAGTCGCGCGTGCGCGTGGCGGTCGAGGTCGACGCCGAGGTGGTCGAGCGCGAGGTTGTCAAGGCGGCCGGAGCGCTCGCAACCGACATCAAGGTGCCCGGCTTTCGCAAGGGCACGGCGCCGCCGCCCGTCGTGCTCCAGCGCGTCGGGCGTGAGTCGGTGCTCGACGAGGCCGTTCGCGGCGCGCTGCCCGGCTGGTACGAGGAAGCGGTCGGCGAGGCGGGCATCGACACGGTCGGCGAGCCGAGCGTCGAGCTCACCGAGCTGCCGCCCAA
>JBBSNQ010000232.1:0-3133 GCA_038232575.1 Solirubrobacterales bacterium
CTGCTGTTCATCGTGGTCCCGCTCGCGGAGCTCTACGTCATCGTGCAGGTGGGGCAGGCGATCGGCGTCGGCCCGACGATCCTCGTGCTCTTCATCGACTCGGTGGTCGGCGCTGTCCTGCTGCGCTCGCAGGGCGCGGCGGCGTGGCGGCGCTTTCGCGCCACGCTCGCAGCGGGCAGCATGCCCGCACGCGAGATCCTCGAGGGAGCGCTGATCATCGTCGGCGGCGCGCTGCTGCTCACGCCCGGCTTCTTGACCGACATCGTCGGCCTGCTGCTGCTGATCCCGCCCACGCGCGCCGGTGCCGTGCGCCTTCTGACGCGCATCCTGACCGCGCATCCGGCAGTCGGCATGGCGACGTTCGCCGTCCGCACCGGGCAGGGCATGCGCCGCCGACGCAGCTACGACGTCGAGGGCAGCGCCACCGAGAGCCCGGAGCGCGGCCGGCCCGCAGATCGGGATCGACCCGCAGCGCTCGGCGCGCCGGATGAGGGCGCCCCGCCGGGACGCTCCGAGGACGCCCCGGCGCCTGGCTCCAGCGACGGGCCGCAGCCCCCTGAGCGGTGACCGCGGCGATCTCGCTGGCGTTCTTCGACCCGGCGAACCAGCTCTACGGCACCGTGCGCAACGGCCTCACGCTGCTCTTCGAGGGCACGCGCTCGAGCGGGCTGGCGGACGCGGCCGAGCTGAGCCGCGAGGAAGATCGGTATCGCGCACGCGTCGATGATCGACTCGACCTCTCGTTCGAGCCGATCTCGAGCGCGGCCGACTTCCACGGCGCCAGCACGCAGGTGTGCCGCGTCGCCGGAGCAATCGACGGCAGGCGCATCGATTGCCTCGGCACCGCGACGGAGACAACGACTCCGCCCGCGTGGGAGGAGCTCGACGCGCTCCGCTCGATCTCCGCGCTCTTCGATGCCGACCTCGCGGTGCTCGCGCTGGCACGCCGGCCGCGGGGATCGCTCGGACACGGCGAGGAGCTAGTGACCGGCCACCTGCTCACAGCAGGTTCGATCGGGCCGGTGGAGAGCGCTCGGATATCCACCGTCTACGACGGAGGCGCGCGGCAGCGCAGCGCAAGCCTCGAGCTGTGGCTGCCGGGGCAGGACTTTCCGCGCCGGGCCGCAGGCACCGTGCTCGCGGGCACGACGCTCGAGCTGGAGGGCCTGCGGGTGAACGCAGCCGTCTTCTCCTGGCAGATGGACGGACGCAAGGGAGTTGGCGCCTACGACGTGCTCGTCCGCGAGCAGGAGCCCGCAGCGGCCTGATCCCGGGCGACGCGCCGTCGCGGCCGCCGCCCGACCCAGCGAGGCCCGCGGAGGCGCGATCCTCCGCCTCAGTTCTCGGTTCCCAGCCTGTCCCAGCAGTAGAGGCTGACCGCCTCGGTCGCGAGCGCGGCAGCCCGCTCCCGCGAGAGCCACGGCAGCACGACATCGAGCGCCTGGTCCTCGCTGGCGCCGGCGTCGAAGGCGTCGTCGCCGCGGAAGCCGGCGGCGATCTTCAACGCCTCGCGGCGGTGCTCGCCGAGGTTCGGGAACGCCTTGAGCAGGAACTCCTTGCTCGGCACCGGCCGGCCGACCTCGAGCGAGGCGTGCCAGGCGGCGAGCATCGTGAGATCGTCGTCGTCGAGATCCTCGACGCTCTGGGCGTAGTGGACCTCGAGCTCGTCGTCGGGTATCTCGTCGACCCACGCACCGACGACCTCGCCGAGCAGCTGCCGGCGTGCCTCGCGGCCGACCGACTGCGCTACGACACGAATCGCCTCGGTTGGCTCGATGAAGCAGAGGGACATCGCCGATCCGCTCTCCCTTCGGGTAACACGCCGGACATCGCGAACGGTAGGGACGCCACCCGACGGAAAAGCCGCCCGCCGACGCCCGCTGGGAAGATGGGACACGCGTGTCCACGGCACTCGTCTCCGATCTGCACCTCGGCACCCTCCTCGAGACCGAGGTGCTGCGCGTGCGCGGGCCGGCGCGCGAGCGCCTGCTCGCCGAGGTCGAAGAGGCCGACCAGGTCGTACTGCTCGGCGACACGCTCGAGCTGCGCCAGGCTCCACTCGCGGAGGCGCTCGAGTCCGCGCGCGACTTCCTCGAGGAGCTCGGCGAGCGCCTCGCCGGCCGCCGCATCGTGCTCGTCCCGGGCAACCACGACCACCAGCTCGCCGATCCGCTGCTCGAACGCCAGCGCATGGACGGGAGCTCCGCTGGGCTCGGCCTCGAGCAGCTTCTCCCACCGGAGGGCTCCGGCCCGCTCGCCTGGGTAGCCGAGCGCCTCGCAGGGGGGGGAGCGGGAGCCCGAGCGGAGGTCGTGCTCGCCTACCCCGGGCTCTGGATTCGGCCGGACGTCTACGCCACTCACGGCCACTACCTCGACTGCCACTTGACGATTCCGCGGATCGAGCGCTTGGCGGTGGCCGCGATCGAGAAGCTGCTCGGCTCGCCGCCGGTTGGCGCGGCCACCCCCGACGACTACGAGCGGCTGCTGGCCCCGCTCTACGCCCTGGCCTTCCAACTCGCGCAGGGAGCGAGCGCGAAGCGGAGCCTCGCCGCCACCGACCTCTCGGCGAGGATCTGGCGGCGGATGGACACGAGCGAGCGCCCCGACGCGGTCGGCCTGCTGCTGAGCAAGGTCGGCCTGCCCGCCGCGATCGGCGCGCTCAATCTCGCGGGCATGGGCCCCTTCAGCTCGCGCCTGACCGGAGAGGAGCTGCTTCGCGCGGGGCTCGCAGGGATGGAGCAGGTGGTGAGCGGCCTCGGCATCGACGCCGAGCACGTGATCTTCGGGCACACGCACCGGCCGGGGCCGCTCGACGGCGAGCGGGGCTTCGAGCTGCCCGGCGGCCGAACGCTCACGAACACCGGCAGCTGGCTCCACAACCCCGCGTTCGACGCAGCCGCCGGCGATCGCCCGAACCCCTACCGCCCGGGCATCGTCGTGCACGTCGCAGACAGCGGCCCACCCGAGCTCCGCCGCGTGCTCGACGACGTCACGCTGCCAAGCCCCGGCTGACTTCCGACTCGGCTACATGAGCGGATGTCCACGAGCCGCAGACGACGGTCGCTGATCGCCCCTGGTCACCCCGCCGCGACCGGCGCGAACAGGCGGTCGTGGGCCTCGCTGACCATCGCGA
>JBBSNQ010000233.1:0-3118 GCA_038232575.1 Solirubrobacterales bacterium
CGACGACGTGCTCCCGGGGCCATCGTCGCGCGAGCCCGCGAACCAGGCGATCTCGAGCGAGGAGCTGCGGAGCCTCGTGGGGTGCCTCACGAGCGTGCTCTCGGAGCTCGAGAGCTCGGTGCTCTCGCTCTACCTCGACGGCCACGCCTACGAGTGGATCGCCGACCACCTCACGTGCGACGCGAAGACTGTCGACAACGCGCTCCAGCGCGTCAAGCGCAAGGTGCAGGCGCACCTCGCCACGCGCGCCGTCGCCGCCTGAGGCGCCGCGACCGCAGATCGGGCAGTGCGGCCGCGCTTCAGCCGGCGACGACCCAGACCGAGCGGGCGCGCACGACCTCGCGCCCCTCGGCCGTCAGCGAGCAGTCGGCGAACGCGAGCGTGCCGCCGACGCGGTCGACGCTCGTGCGCGACTCGATCCAGTCACCAGGCTTGGCGGGCTTCAGGAAGTCGACCGTGAGGCTCACGGTCGCGCGATCCTTGCTGTCACCTGCGTCCGCCTCGATCGCCCGGCCGAGCGCGAAGTCGGCGAGCGTCGAGAGCAGGCCGCCCTGCACCGTGCCGCGGTGGTTGGTGTGGCGGTCCTCGGCGCGCAGGCCGAGCACGAGCTCCTCACTGTCCTCGCTCACCTGGACCGGCCCGATCTGCTCGAGAAAGGGTCCTTGATTCTCGAGTGGAGTGAAGCCGTCGGGGACGTCCACGGCCGCGGACACTAGCCCGAAGCGCCCGGCCGGGCTCGAGTCGAGAGCGCTCCTACGCGGACTTCTCGGGTTCGCGGCGGCGCCCGATCGAGCCGGCGCCCGCCGTCGCCAGCAGCAGCGCCCCGGCGATCGCGACGAGCAGCCAGGGAGTCCAGCCGAGCGGCGGGCCCCACTCGGCGCGACCGAGAAACAGCAGCGGGCCATCGACTCCGACCGCCGAGCGGCGCGCGTTCCAGTACCAGCCGAGCAGCTGGATCGCGCCGGCGATGATCGGCACGCCGATCGACAGGGCGCGCAGGGTCGGCGGCCGGATGCGGCTGCGATTGCGGACCAGAAGCTCCCCCGCGAGCAGCGGCACGGCGACGAGGATCGGCAACACGTGCCGCCCCTGGAGGTCGAAGCCGGTGAAGCGGAGCGTCGAGACGTACAGAGCGACGGGCAGCGCGGCCGCCGCGAGGGTCGCGCCCGCCAGCACGACGCGCTCGCGCCGGGTGCCTGCATGGAGGGCGATCGCGACGAGCGCCGCTCCCGCTCCCAGCCAGAGCAGGTGCGCCGCGGCCGGGAGCTGGACCTCGAGATAGCCGAACTGCCCGACGAGCTGCGGGGCGGCGTGCCAGGCCTGGTCGACTCCCCTGAGGATCCCGCCGCGCAGGTCGACGAGCCCGCTGGGCACTCGCTGGCCGTAGAGCGCCTCCCAGACTCGATTGAGGGCGATCGCCACGCCGAGGGCGCCGAGCGTGAGCGCCGCTCGAGCACCCGCCGCCCGCACGAGCGCCAGGCTCGCGCGCGGTCCGGTCAAGCCGACGAGCAGGAACGTCGCGAGCAGCAGCCAGAGCGGGCCGGTCGAGCGGCTGAGGGCGAGCGTCGCGCCGCTCGCCGCGGCAGCCGCCCAGACCCAGCGGGGAGCAGGCGCGGGTGAGGCGGCAGGCGCGGGTGAGGCGGCAAGCGCAGGCGAGGCGGCAGGCGCGGGTGCGGGGTGAGCCCCGGGCGAAGCGCGCGCGAGCCGCAGCAGCGACGCGACGTAGGCGACACCCGCCGCGATCTCGAGGCCGCTCCCGCTCAGGCTCGCCGCCGAGAAGAGCACCATCGGGGTGGTGGCGAGGAGCGGACCGAGCAGCGATAGCGGGTCGCGCCGACGGTCCCAGAGCAGGAGGATCGTCGTGAGCAGCAACACCGCCGGCAGCAGCACGCCGCCGACCCGGGCGAGGCGCGACGCGGTGAGCGGATCCCAACCGAGGCGGAGCGTGAGTCCGGGGAGCAGATAGGGGAGAGGCTGGTAGTTGCCGGTCGGGCTGACGATCCGCGCCGCCTTCGTCGGCCCTTCGACCCGTTCGAGGCACGCGGCTGAGTCCGCCGGGTGAAACAGGTAGCAGTCGGGTCCCGGACCGAGGCCGGCCGGCACGTGGAACGAGCGCGCCGCCTGTCGCGTCCACTCGAGCTGCAGTCGGTTCTCCCCGAAGGCGACACCCGGCGCTTCCCTGCCGGCGAGCTCGCCGCCGCCGACGCCGATCGCGCGGATGTAGTGGGCGGTCTCGTCGGGCGCCGCGAACGGCGGGTTACCCACGACCCAGGCCGACAGCAGCAGCGCCCAGGCGCCGAGTACCGCCACCGGAGCCCACCAGCGTCCGGTCAGCCAACGGCGCAGGGCTCCGGGGCAGCGGCGCAGGGCTCCGTGACAGCGGCGCAGCGCTAGGGCAGGCTCTCGCACGCTCTGCCGTCTCCATCGGAGTCCAGGCCGTCGGGGTCTGCACCCGGCTCGCCCTTCGATTCGAAGTGGCGCTGCGCATCGCGCTCGCTCGCGAAGTCCGAGCAGTCACGGTCGCCGCCTCCCGAGTGCCGCCCCGCGCCTGGCGCGCGACCGCGCGTGCCGCGTCCGCCCGTGCTCGGTCCACGAGCGCGCGACCCGGATCCTCCTTGCCGACCGCCCTCGCCTGCGCAGCCGGCCGCCCAGAGCCCGAGACCCCGCTCGCGCGCCCGACGGGCGAGCTTGGCGAAGAGCCCCGCGTGCTCGACGTTGGGGGCGATCGTGAGGGCGGCGGCGTAGCCCCTCAGAACGAGCAGCCCGTTGAAGAAGCGCCCGTCGGCGAGCCACAGGTAGACGAGGTCGCGGTCGTAGCGGTCGGTGCGCTCCCGTCCGTGCACGTAGCGAATCTCGCTGCCCGGCGGCAGCGAGCGCTTGGCATAGGCGGAGGCCTCGCTCCCGTAGCACTCGGCGCCGCCGAATACCTCGGGCGTGTCGATGCCGATCAGGCGGCTCGAACCGAGTCCGCCCAGCACCACCGTGTCGCCGTCGGTGACGCGCGCGACCCGCGGCCGGTGTGCGCCGCTCGGCGCCGGCGGGCGTTGGGGCGCTCGGGGCGCGCGGGGCGGCGGGGTCTCGCTCCCGCGAGCCGCCGGGGTCTCACGCACCCTCCCCC
>JBBSNQ010000234.1:0-3113 GCA_038232575.1 Solirubrobacterales bacterium
CAGCGCGTCGAGCGCAGCCTCGGTATCGAAGAACATCACCGCCGCGGGCTGCTCTGCTGGGCGGCCTTTGAGCCGGTATAGGCGCTCGAGCGCGGCGCGCGAGTCGGGCGCGCACGCCAAGCCGTAGACGGTGTCCGCCGGGAACACCGCCACGCCCCCGGCAGCGACCGCAGCTCCGAAGGCGGCGACGTCGTCCGGGTTCATTGCGCCGCTGCGGTCATCTCGCCGCGCCGGTCGTCACGTGCTCTCATCTCGCCGCTCCCATCGTCACGCGCTCGCGCCCGGCTAGGTCGAGCCTCGTCTCGGGCGCGCGCAGCAGCGCTCGCACCGCGCGCGTCTGCGCCGGAGCGTGCTCGAGCGCGAGCTGCGTGCCGGGTGGAGCCTCGGCGGCGAGCGCGCGGATGACGTCGAGTCCATCCGAGCCCCCGAGCAGCGCCTCGCGCGGCTCATGCAGGCAAATCTCGGGTGCAAGCTCTTGCCACTCAGCGTCGCGCACGTAGGGGAGATTGGCGAGCACGAGATCGTATGAGCCTGCCGGGAGCCCGCGAGCCACGCCGAGCGCGACATCGAGGCCGAGCCGCAGCGCGTTCGCGCGCGCAACCTCGATCGCAGCGCCCGAGGCGTCGGAGGCGGAGACCCGCAGGTCGGGGCGCTCCTCCGCGAGCGCGAGCGCCACCGCGCCTGAGCCGGTGCCGACCTCGTGCACGCGCGCGCCCTCGGACAGCTCGAGAGCCAGCTCGACAAGGAGCTCGGTCTCCGGCCTCGGAATCAGGACGCGCTGGTCCACGGCGAGCTCGATCCGGCGGAAGGCGCGCCGGCCGAGCAGGTAGGCGACTGGCTCGCGGCACTCGCGGCGGCGCAGGCGGTCCTCCGCCACGCGCGCGGCAGCTGCGGAGAGCTGCCGCTCCGGGTGGGCGACGAGGGAAGTGCGCTCGATGCCCATCGCGCTCGCAAGGAGCAGCTCCGCGTCGAGCCGCGGCGTGTCGCAGCCCGCGCCGGCGAGTCTGTCGACAGCGGCGGCAACCATCTCGCCGGCGGTCGACGCGCTCAGCCGAGCCCCGTGCCGCCGTTCGCGCCCGACGCGCGCTCGAGCCCCAAGCGCTTCTCCTCGGCCTCGAGCGCAGCGGTGAAGTCGTCGAGCTCGCCGGCGAGCACGCCCTCGAGATTGCTCTTGGTCACCTTCACGCGATGATCGGTCACGCGGTCCTGGGGGAAGTTGTAGGTGCGCACCTTCTCCGAGCGCCCGGCCGTGCCCACCTGCGAGCGGCGCTCGGCCGACTGCTCGGCCTCACGCGCGGTGACCTCGAGCTCCTGGAGCCGTGCGCGCAGCACTCGCATCGCCTTCTCGCGGTTCTGTAGCTGTGACTTCTCGTCCTGCATCGAGACCACGAGGCCCGTGGGCGCATGGGTGATGCGCACGGCCGAGTCGGTCGTGTTGACCGACTGCCCGCCCGGTCCGGACGAGCGGTAGACGTCGACCTGAAGGTCGCTTGGGTCGATCGCCACCTCCACTTCCTCGGCTTCGGGGAGCACGGCGACGGTAGCGGTGGAGGTGTGGATGCGCCCCTGTGACTCGGTCTCGGGAACGCGCTGCACGCGATGTGTGCCGCCCTCGTGCTTGAAGACGCTGTAGGCACCCGCTCCCTTGATCGCGAACGTGAAGTCCCCGCCCGAGGCCTCGAGCGTCTCCGCCTTGAAGCCCCGGCGCTCGGCGTAGCGCAGCAGCATCCGGTAGATGTCGCCGGCGAACAGGCCTGCCTCCTCCCCACCCGTTCCGGGCCTGACTTCGACGATCACGTTCTTCTCGTCGCTGGGATCGCGCACGACCATCGCGAGCCGGATCTCCTCGGTCAGCTGCTCGAGCAGCGCCTCGGCGGCGCGAAGGTCCTCGTGGAGCTCCTCGCGCAGCTCCTGTTCCTCGGACTCGGCGAGCAGCTCGCGCGCGCCCGCCGCGTCGGAGGCCGCGTGGCGGTAGCGGCCGATGAGCTCGTGCGCAGGGCCGAGCGCGTGGTACTCGCGCCCGACCTCCTCGAGCCGCCGCCGGTCCTCGATCACCTCCGGGCTCGACATCATCCGCTCGAGCTCCGCGAAGCGGCTCTCGATCTGGCCGATCAGCTCGTCGATCACGGCCGTGCCGCCCCGCTCAGGCGACGACGTCCATTCCCACCCGGTCCTCGTCCGACGCGTGCGCGGGATTCTCGACCGCGAGCACCGCCTCGAGCGCCGCGATCGCGACCGCGAGCTGCGAGAGGTCGGGCTGGCGCGTCGTCAGCCGCTGCAACTGCATGCCCGGGGCCATGAGCGCCCGCGCCCACGC
Organism: Solirubrobacterales bacterium; assembly: GCA_038232575.1. Classification (GTDB taxonomy): domain Bacteria; phylum Actinomycetota; class Thermoleophilia; order Solirubrobacterales; family Thermoleophilaceae; genus JACCZP01. Next base: position 2,318 of record JBBSNQ010000234.1, read on the forward strand.
CCGGTGGCGGTTCTTGCCGAACCACCTCAGCACCTCGTAGGCGATGCCGGCCACGAGCGGGATGCCCAGCACCCGCGAGGCGAACAGCCAGTACCACGCCGGCGTCCCGAGCGGCGCGAAGACGAACACGGCCACGATCATCACGATCAGCAGGAAGGCGGTGCCACAGCGCGGGTGCAGCCGCGAGAAGCCCTGGGCGTTCTCGGGCGTAAGCGGCAGGCCCGCCTCGTAGCACGAGATCGTCTTGTGCTCGGCGCCGTGGTACTCGAACACGCGCTGGAGGTCTCTCATGCGCGAGATCAGCCAGATGTAGCCCAGGAAGATCCCGATCCGGATGACCTTCTCGACGAGCACGAAGACGACCGAGTTGGGCAGCGCGTCGCGGAACAGGCTCGTGATGCCGACCGGGATCAGGAAGAAGAGGCCGATCCCGAGCGCGAGCGAGAGCACGAGCGTCCCCGCCCAGAGGCCGCCCTCGATCTTGCGCTCGTCCTCGCCGAGCTGCGCGTTGGCGGAGATGTTGAGCGCCTTGAAGCCGATCCCCAGCGACTGGGCGAGTGCCGCCACTCCGCGGATCAAGGGCAGGCGCAGCAGGCGATGGCGCTTGGTCCAGGTCACGAGCGGCTCGGTCGTGACCTCGACATCGCCGCGAGCGGCCTCACGCGCCTCGCGCTCGCCGCCCTCGGCCAGCTGGTCCGCCGCGGGCTTACGGACCGCGACGGCCCAGGTCGAGACGCCGCGCATCATCACTCCCTCGAGCACCGCCTGACCGCCGACCGGAGCGTCGATCTGTGCG
>JBBSNQ010000235.1:0-3085 GCA_038232575.1 Solirubrobacterales bacterium
ACCTCACGGGTCCGCTCCTGTTCCTGGCCTCGGACGCCTCGCGCTACCTGACCGGCCACGAGTTGAGAGTCGACGGAGGCTTCACGGCATGAGCACCACCGCCCCAGCCCGGACGCGCACGGTCGCCAACATCATCGACGGCGAGGAGCGGGCCGCCGTGAACGGGGAGACGTTCGAGAAGCTCGCCCCGGCGACGGGCGAGCCGCTGAGCCAGGTCGCGCGCTCGCGCGCCGAGGACCTCGACGCAGCGGTGAGCGCCGCCGAGCGCGCCCAGCCGGCCTGGGGCGCCGAGACCGTCGCCGAGCGCGGCCGGGTGCTGCGCGAGATCGCCAAGCTGCTCGAGCGCGATGCAGACGAGATCGCGGGGATCGTCGCGGACGAGACCGGCAAGTCGCCGAAGGAGGCGCGCGGTGAGGTGGGCGGCGCCGCCGAGCAGGGCTACTTCCAGGCCGGCGAGGGCCGTCGCTTCTTCGGCCGCACCACGACGAGCGCGGTGCCCAACCGCCAGGCGATGACCGTGCGCCAGCCGCTCGGCGTCGCCGGCCTGATCATCGCCGCCAACACGCCGATCGCGAACGTCGCCTGGAAGGTCTTCCCCGCTCTGATCTGTGGCAACGCGGCCGTGCTCAAGGCCTCCGAGGACGCGCCCGAGACAGCCAACGCCTTCGCTCGGCTCGCCGCCGAGGCGGGCCTCCCGCCGGGGGTGCTGAACGTCGTGCACGGCTACGGCGCGGAGGCGGGGCAGCCACTCGTGGAGGACACGCGCGTGGCGGTCGTCTCCTTCACCGGCTCGACCGCCGTCGGCCGCATGATCAACCGCGTCGCCGGCGAGCGCCTGGCCAAGGTCTGCCTCGAGCTCGGCGGCAAGAACCCGCTCGTGGTCTGCGACGACGCAGATCTCGACCGCGCTGCCGAGGCCGCCGCCCTGTCGGCGTTCTCGAACGCCGGCCAGCGCTGCGCGGCCGGCAGCCGCATCGTCATCTTCGACGCGGTCTACGACGACTTCCTCGCCCGGCTGCTCGAGCGGGCGGGCGCGCAGCGCGTAGGCCCCGGCGACGAGCACGACTTCGGCCCCGTGATCAACGAGCGCCAGCTCGAGAGCATGCTCGCGGTCGTCGAGCGGGCGCGGGCCGCAGGCGCAAACGTGCTCTGCGGCGGCGGGCGCCTTACGGGGCCCGAGCACGCCGGCGGCTTCTACATGGCGCCGACGCTGATCGAGGGGGTGGGCCTCGATGACGAGGCCGCGCAGACCGAGCTCTTCGGGCCGATCTCGACCGTGCACCGCGTGCGCGACTTCGAGCACGCGCTGACCGCGGCAAACGACTCGCCGTACGGGCTCACCGCCGCGATCTGGACCGCGTCGGTGCACCGCGGGCAGGAGTTCCTGCGGCGCGTCCGCAGCGGCGTCGCCGCCGTCAACGGGGCGACCTACGGCTCCGAGCCGCACATGCCCTTCGGCGGCGAGGGCGACTCGGGCACGGGCTGGCGCGAGCCGGGCACGGAGGCGCTCGACGTGTACTCGGACCTGAAGACCGTGTACGTGAACCACGACCCCGAACGGGTCTAGCCGATGGGCCCTCCGGCGGTCGCCCTCGTGCCCGCACGCGCGGGCTCGGAGCGCGTGCCCGGCAAGAACGTGCGCCCGCTCGGCGGGCACCCGCTGATCGCCTACTCGATCGCCGCCGCTCAGCAGAGCGAGCGCTTCGACGCCGTCGTCGTCTCGACCGACTCGCAGGAGATCGCCGATGTCGCAAGCCACTACGGCGCCGAGGTCCCCGAGCTGCGGCCCCCGGCAATGGCCTCCGGGACCTCGCCGGATATCGAATGGATCCGGCACACGCTCGCGCTGCTCGAGCGCGCCGGCCGGGCGTTCGAGCTCTTCTCGATCCTGCGCCCGACGAGCCCGTTCCGCGGCGCCGCGACGATCCAGCGCGCATTCGAGGACCTGATCGGCCGCGGCTCCGGCGCCGACTCGATCCGGGCGGTCGAGCTCTGCCGCCAGCACCCGGGCAAGATGTGGGTCATCGAGGGGGAGTCGATGAAGCCGCTCCTGCCCCAGCCCGAGGGCGTCCCCTACCACTCGACCCAGTACAAGGCCCTGCCCGAGGTCTACGTGCAGAACTCGAGCCTCGAGATCGCCTGGACGCGCGTGGTGACCGAGCTCGACGACATCGCCGGAGAGCGGGTCGTGCCGTTCCTCACCGATCCGGCGGAGGGCTTCACGATCGACTACCCGGGCGACTGGGCCGAGGGCGAGCGGATGCTCGCCGCCGGCGAAGCGGTGCTGCCGGCCGTGAGCGCGCCGGCGGTCGCCTGAGGCCTCCGCCCGCGGAGGCGACGGCGGGTAGGGTCTCGGGGCAGTGGAGGCGAGCACCACAAGAGCGGGCGGCGCCTCGGCGCTGCGCTATGTGCCGTTCGCCGAGCTCGAGCGGCTGCGCGCCCTCGACGCGGATCCGGTCGAGCGCGCCGCGGCGTTCGCCGACGCCTGCCGCATCAACACGCTTTACATGATCGCGCGCGCCGGCTCGGGGCACGTGGGGACGAGCTTCTCCTGCCTCGACATCCTCTCCTGGCTGCACCTCGAGGTGCTCGAGGAGGGCGACCGCTACTTCTCCTCCAAGGGCCACGATGCGCCGGGTCTCTACTCCGTGCTGCTCGGCCTCGGTCGGCTCGACTTCGAGATGCTCGACGGCCTCCGCCGCCTCGGCGGCCTGCCGGGCCATCCGGACGTCCTGACCACCCCCGAGGTCGTCACGAACACCGGCTCGCTCGGCATGGGCATCTCGAAGGCGAAGGGCTTCGTCAGAGCCAACGCGCTCCACGGGCGCTCGGGCCGGATCTACGTGCTGACGGGCGACGGGGAGTTGCAGGAGGGCCAGTTCTGGGAGTCGCTCACCTCAGCGGCCAACGCAAAGGTCGCAGAGATCACCGCGATCGTCGACCACAACAAGATCCAGTCGGACACCTGGGTCGCGGCCGTCAGCGATCTCGGAGACCTCGAGGCCAAGGTGCGGAGCTTCGGCTGGACCGTCGCGCGCTGCGACGGCAACGACGTCGGTGACCTGGCAGGCGCCCTCTCAGCACT
>JBBSNQ010000236.1:0-3079 GCA_038232575.1 Solirubrobacterales bacterium
CGCGGACCGGCGCTGGCGACGCCGCCTCCGCTGACGGCGCAACTAGCATCGGCAGCGAAATCGCGATGAGGGAGATCGCGACGATCGATCCCGACAGGCTCGCCGACCCCGTCCAACGCATCGCATGAGTCTATCTCGCATAGGAGAGGGACCAGAGGGCGACGACGCGCTCAGGGAGGCGCTCGAGAGCCTCGATCCGGCCGCACGGGCACTGCTCGACCTCTCGCTCGGCCGCGGCATGCCGGACTGGAAGATCGCCGAGCTGCTCGGCGGCGAGCCGCTTGCGATCACTCACAGGCGGGGGGAGGGGGTCGACCGGGTGGCGGCGCGGCTTGGGCGCGACGGACCGGACGAGGTGGCGCAGGTGCACACGGAGCTGCGCGAGCTGCTGGCGGCGGGCCACGCCTCAGCCGCCTCCGGGGCCGGCGTCGGCTTGCGGGGCTCCGCCAGCGCGACCGCGGGCGGAGCCGCCGGACGACCCGACGCGAGCACGACCGCCGACCGGGTCGCCGACCCGACGACCGGGCGACCTTCTCGCCGGCTCGTCATCGGAGCGGCGATTGCGGTGGTCGCGTTCGGCGTGCTCGTCTCGCTGGCGCTCGTCGGCGGCGGCGACGGACCGGATGGGCCCGCGGGCGGAGAGGCGATGCGCGACGGCTCCCCCGAGCGCGGCGGGGCCCGCGACGGTCAGAATGCCCCGACACGCGGGCGGACCGAAACGCCGAGAGGCGGACGCTCCGGTCAGCGGGGCAGAGGGCGCGGAGCCGCCGCGCCACTTGGCATGCTCCAGCCGCTGCCGGGCAGCGGCTCGGACGCGGACGGCACGGCCCGGGTCGCGCGTCGCGGCGGCGATGTGATTCTGCGCATGCGCATGCGCGACCTGCCGCGGACGGACGGCGTGTACCAGGTCTGGCTCTACAACTCGCAGCTAGATGCGCTTGCCGTCGCCTCGTTCAAGCCCAAGCGCGGGCCGAACGCGCCCGAACGCACGATGATCGCACCCAGGCTCCCCCCGGATTTCGGCCGCTACCGCTTCGTCGACGTATCGATCGAGCCCGGCGACGGCAATACGAACCATTCGGGCGAGAGCGTTCTGCGCGTGCCGTTATCGGAGCTCAAAGCCGGCGGCTGAGCTCCTACGGGCCTCGGCCGTTGCCCGTTCTGCGGGGCGGCCTCGAGCCCCCGGTCCGGCTCAGGCCGCGGCCGCGCCGAGCGCCTCGGCGGCGAGCTCGGCCACCTCGGTCGGCGTGCGGCCCACGCGCACTCCCTTTGCCTCGAGCGCCTCGGCCTTCGCCTGTGCCGTGCCCTTGGACCCCGACACGATCGCGCCGGCGTGGCCCATCGTCTTGCCGGGTGGGGCGGTGAAGCCCGCGATGTAGGCCACGACGGGCTTGCTCACGTGCTCGGCGATGTAGTCGGCCGTGCGCTCCTCCTCGTCGCCGCCGATCTCGCCGCACATCACGACGATCTTCGTCTCCGGGTCCTGCTCGAAGAGCGCGATCACGTCGTTGAACGACGAGCCGACGATCGGATCGCCGCCGATGCCGACGATCGTCGAGCTGCCGAACTCGCGCTGGGCGAGCTCGTTGCCGATCTGGTAGGTCAGCGTGCCCGAGCGGGAGACGAGCCCGGCGCCGCCCTCGGAGAAGAAGTGCGCCGGGATGATGCCGACGTTGGCCTCGCCGGGCGAGAGCACGCCGGGGCAGTTCGGTCCGATCAGGCGCGTCGGGCTGCCGAGCAGATGCGCGTGCACGCGCAGCATGTCCTGCACGGGGATCCCCTCGGTGATGCAGATCACGAGCTCGACGCCGGCGTCGGCGGCCTCGAGGATCGAGTCGGCCGCGAAGCGCGGCGGCACGAACACCATGCACGTGTTGGCGGCCGTCTCGGCGACGGCGTCGTGCGTCGTGTCGAAGATCGGCACCCCCTCGACCTCCTGCCCGCCCTTGCCCGGCGTCACCCCCGCGACGAGGTCGGTGCCGTAGCTGCGGTTGTTGAGCCCGTGGAAGGAGCCCTCGCGGCCGGTCAGCCCGGAGACGACGAGCTTCGTATCGCGCCCGACGAGGATGCTCATGGGGTGCCCGCCAGCTCCACGACGCGCGCGGCTGCGCCGAGCATCGTCTGCTCGACGTGGACGTTCGGAAGCGCCGCCTCGGAGAGGATCCGCCGGCCCTCCTCGTCGTTGGTCCCGTCGAGGCGGACCACGAACGGCACGCCCACCTCGATCTGCTCGAACGCTGCCACGAGCCCGCGCGCGACCTCGTCGCAGCGCGTGATCCCGCCGAAGATGTTGAACAGCACGGCGCTCACGCTCGGGTTTGAGAGGATCACCTCGACGGCCTCCGTGATCGCCTCGGCCTTCGAGCCGCCGCCCGCGTCGAGGAAGTTGGCCGGCTCGCCGCCCGCCTGGGCGACCACGTCGAGCGTCGACATGACGAGCCCGGCGCCGTTGCCGAGGACGCCGACGTTGCCGTCGAGCTTGACGTAGACGAGGCCCTTCTCCCGCGCTGCCGCCTCCTGCGGATCCTCGCCGCCGGCGTTGCGAAGCGCGGCCGTCTCGGGATGGCGGAAGAGGGCGTTGCCATCGACGGTGACCTTCGAGTCGAGCGCGATCACTTCGCGTGCCTCGGTGATGAGCAGCGGGTTGACCTCGACGAGCGTCGCGTCCTCCTCGACGAAGGTCTCGTACAGCTGACTCAGGACCTTGCCCACACCTCCGAGAACGTCGTCTGCGATGCCGGCGCCGAAGCAGAGGCGACGCGCATGGAAGTCGCGGAAGCCGATCAACGGGTCGACGTGCACAGTCGCGATCGCGCTCGGGTCCTCGTCGGCGACCGCCTCGATGTCCATGCCGCCCATGCGTGAGAGCATCGCCAGCGGCTGCTTGGCGCTGCGGTCGAGCAGGATCGCGGCGTAGTACTCCTCGGCGATCTCGGACGCACGCTCGAGGTAGAGCTCGTGGACGGCGAGCCCGCGGATATCCATGCCGAGGATGTCCTGCGCATGCTGCTCGGCCTCGGCACGGTCCGCCGCCACCTTGATCCCGCCGGCCTTGCCGCGCCCTCCGATCAGCACCTGC
>JBBSNQ010000237.1:0-3078 GCA_038232575.1 Solirubrobacterales bacterium
GAACTCCGGGTCGAGACCGGCCTCTGCCGGGCGCTCGCGCAGGAGGTTGGCGGCGAAGGCGTGGATCGTCTCGATCCGGGCGCGGTAGAGGTCGCGCGTCGCCTGACGTAGGCGCTGCTGCTGGTCGGTCGGAGTGTCCGCGTCCGTCGCGAGCTCTTCGAGTCGCTCGCGCACGCGCACCGCGAGCTCCGCTGCGGCCTTCTCGGCGAAGGTGATCACCGCCAGCTGGTCGACCGTCGCGCGCCCGCTGCGCAGCACCTCGACGATGCGCTCGACGAGCACTGTCGTCTTGCCCGTGCCTGCGCCCGCCTCCACGCACAGGCTCGTATCGACGCTCGCGGCGATCCTCTCCCGGACAGCCACATCGCGCGGTATGAGCGCCGAGCGCCGAGCGCCGCCGGTGGCCGCGGCGTTCATTCGATCTCCTCGAGCGCGGCGAGCGCCCGCGCCTGCGGATCGTCCTGCTTGCGTGTCAGCAGCGTCTCGCGCCGCGCATCGCAGAGTGAGTCGAAGTCGCAGTAGCTGCAGTTGCTGCTGTTCTTGCCGGGGCGCGCGTGGAAGTTGCCCGCGCGCATCTCGCTGCCGAGCACCTCGAGCACCTGCTCGAGCTCGACCCTTCGCTCGCCATAGGCGGCGCCCTCGAAGCAGACGTCCGCGAATCCGCCGGAGCGGCTTACGAACGAGTAGCGTGCCTCCCCGCGTTCTGGATCGAGCCCGAGCGCGCGTGCCCCCGCGAGCAGATAGAGGGGCAGCTGCAGCGCGCGACCGCCGTTTAGCTCGCCGTCCTTGAGTGGGTTCCCGTTGCGGCCCTTCGTCCGCTTGCCGGCCTTGTAGTCCGTGACGCGGAAGTGCTTGGACGCGGGATCCCAATCGAGGCGATCGATGAAGCCGCGCACGCGCAGCTCCGCTTCACCGACCGGCACGCGCAGCGGATCCGCGATCGCGAGCTCTGCGCCGCCACCGGTCTCGCCACCGAATCCAAAGCCGAGCTCGTGGGCGCCGCGCGGGAAGCGCTCCGGGGCTTTGAGCTCGTGCTCGTACCACGTGCGGAGATCCTCGAGGATCGCCTGACGCTCGTAGCGCCAGACGAGCGGGAAGCCGGTCAGCCCCTGCGCTTCGACCGAGTCGCATTCCTCGCGCGCGATGCGGTCGAGGTGCGCGAGCTGCGTGATCCGCCGCTCGGGCCGCGGCTGATCATCGTCGCCGAGCTCGGAGAGGAAGCGCTCGAGGATGCGGTGAACGAGCGAGCCGCGCGTGCGCGGATCGATCGTCGTCAGCTCCTCGGGCTCCTCGACGCGCTCGAGCCCGAGCACGCGCTCGAGGAAGAAGCGCATCGGGCAGGTCGCGTAGGTCTCGAGCGCCGTGGGGGAGAGTGGTCCGCTGAGCTTGCGGTGGGCAGCAAGCGCCGTCTCGGCCGCCGGTCCCAGCACGCCGTCGAAGGGAGTGAGCGCGGTTTCGTGCCAGCGCTGCCTCCACGCGCGCACGCCACGTTCGTGCTCGGGCCGCCTCGCCAGCATCATCGCACCCAGTGGCCGGTTGTTCTCGAGCAGCGCCCGGTCGTACTCGCCGGCGGTGAGCGCGTCCTCAGCCAGCGCCGGCCCGACACGCCCCGCGAGCTCGCGCGTGAAGACGCTCTCGGGAAGGCCGTCGGCGCGGTCGAGCGCGTCGGCGCGCACGGCCTGCCCGGTGAGCGCTTCCGCGGCGGCCCGGAAGAGGCTCGAGGGAAGCTGCGCGCGCCCCTCGCCCGCCTGGGTACGCGCGTAGCTCAGCTGCACCCGTTCCTCGGCTGCCTGCACAGCGAGGGCGAAGCCGAGCGGCTCGACATCGGCGCCGAGCGCCCTCAGCGGCAGCCGCCAACCCTGCTCGGCACTCAAGCGCGACCGCTCCTCGTCGAGTAGCAGTGCGTCCTGGCGGGGCGGTGGGGGGAAGGAGCGCTCGGCGAGCCCGAGCACGATGACGCCGGCAAAGCGCAGATGACGCAGCGAGTTGATGTCGAGCGCGTTCACGCCGCGGCGGCCGAAGGCGCCCGTGTAGGCGTCGAGCGCCCTCTCGCTGCGCACGCTCTCGATCGTGTCGAGCACGATCTCGCGGAAGCGCTCGAAGGGGATCGGCCGCGCGAGCGCGTCGAGCCGGGCGAGCGGCTCGAGCGCCTCGAGGATCGGCTTCGGCTCGCGGATGTAAGTGGTGAGCAGCTCGCGCACGTACGCCAGGTGCTCGGCGAACGGGGCTTTGCGCGGGCGACGCTGGAGCAGCTCGTCGAGCTCGCGCACGAACGCCCCGAGCCGGTCGATGCTCTCGAGCCGCCCGGCGAGCCAGGGCGGCGTCTCTTCGCCCCTGCGCTCGGCCTTGGCCCCGAGCTCGGCATCGCGTTCGCGCAGCAGGCGCAGGCGCTCGCTCCACTGCTCGATGCCGGCGACGATGCCCGCCTTGCGGCTGAGCGCGTCCCAGCGCGCGGCCGGGATCCTGCCGCCGTGGCGCCCGACAAGCTCGTCGGGGAGGTCGGAGTCGGTCAGCAGCTCCATCACCGCGCGGCGCTCGAGGTCTGAGCCTGCGAGCCGCACGAGCGCGCTCGCCCGCCTGCCGAGCGGGCGCTCGGAGAGGGGCGTCCCCGCGTGGAGGTAGACGGGTATCCCCGCCTCGCGGAAGACCGACTCGATCAGCGCGCGGTAGGGGTCCTCGTTGCGGTAGGCGATCGCCATCTCGTGGAAGGGCATGCCCGCCTCTGCCCAGCGCAGGCACGCCCGCGCGGCGGCGCGCACCTCGCGCGCTGGGTCGGGAGACGAGAGCAGGTGCACCGAGCCCGAGCCGTCGTCGGGGGCGTGACCGGGGCTCGGTTGGAAGAGGCTCCGCTGCAGGTGCGCGAGCGCGGCGGTCGGCTGTGCTGAGACAGCAGAGGGAGCGACTCCCGGGGCGGCGGGCCTCGACACGTGTGGCGGCGCTTCGACGTGCTCTGCGCCAAGGTCCTCCGCGAGCCAGGCGCGCATCTCCGCGTGGGCTGAGTCCGCAAGCTCGGAGCCGATGAGCGGAAGGAAGGCGGTCAGCGCGACCGACTGTGCGAGCCGGGCGAGCAGCGCCTGC
>JBBSNQ010000238.1:0-3034 GCA_038232575.1 Solirubrobacterales bacterium
CGTTGGAAGGGTGATCGTCAAGAACTCGCCGCGCCGCGGGCTCGAGTTCGTAAGCCGCAAGGTGACGCACGAGGCAGCCGCGATCAAGCTCGGCCTGCGCGAGAAGCTCTCGCTCGGCAACCTCGGCGCGCGCAGGGACTGGGGCTACGCGCTCGACTACGTCGAGGCCATGTGGCTGATGCTCCAGCAGCCGGAGCCAGACGACTTCGTGATCGCGACCGGGGTCTCGCACAGCGTGCAGGACCTCGTCGATGCGGCGTTCGCTCGTGTCGGGCTCGACCCGTCCGGGCACATCGAGACCGACCCGGCGCTGCTGCGCCCCGCCGAAGTCGACCATCTGATCGGGGACTACGCGAAGGCGCGCGAGCAGTTAGGATGGCAGCCTCGCACGAGCTTTGAGAGGCTCATCGAGTTGATGGTCGACTCCGACCTCGAGCTGCTGGCGAGCGGCGTCCCGCACAAGCAGGCGGGCTAGCCGTAACTTCGAGCCTCGGCTCGGGCTTGTACGGTTGGAGAGTTCTCGAAGCCCGGGCACACGACCGCTAGGACGAGCGAAGACCAGTGAGCGCCACCGACACACTGCAGCGACCCACCGAGACCCTCGAGCGGTCGTTCCTCGCCGTCGTGCCGGGCTACAACGAGGCCGCGACGATCGGCGGCGTCGTGCGCTCGATCCTCGCCGAGCTGCCGGAGTTCGACGTGCTCGTGGTCGACGACGGCTCGACCGACGGCACCGGCGTCGTCGCCGAGGCGGCGGGCGCGCGCGTTCTGCGCCACCCCTTCAACCTCGGCATCGGCGGCGCCGTGCAATCGGGCTTCGCCTACGCGCTCGAGGCGGGCTACGACCACATGGTGCAGGTCGACGGCGACGGCCAGCACGACCCCGCCGAGGTGCGCAAGCTGATGGCGAAGATGGAGGAGGACCCGCGCCTCGACATGGTCTGCGGGTCGCGCTTCATGACCAAGGACTTCAAGTACCCGGCGCCGATCAGCCGGCGCACGGGCATACACCTGTTCGCGTTCCTGCTGCGGCGCATCGTCGACCAGCCCGTGAGCGATCCGACCTCGGGCTTCCGCTACTACAACCGCCGCGCGATCGCTCTGTTCGCGCGCGACTACCCGCACGACTATCCCGAGGTCGAGGCGGTCCTGATGCTGCACTACCATCGCCTCAGCATGGAGGAGGTGCCGGTGCAGATGTACCAGCGCGGCGGCGGAGTGTCCTCGATCAACTCGGGCAAGTCCGCCTACTACATGCTCACGGTCATGCTCGCGATCCTCGCCGGCCTCGTGCGCGCGCGCCCGGTGGTCGAGCCGGGCGACGAGGCGCCGGTCGCGGCGGCGCACGGCTGATGGACATGCGCGTACAGCTCGTCGCGATCGTGATGAGCTCCGGGCTGCTCTTGACCGTGCTCGAGCTCGTCCGCCGGCGCCGCCTGCAGGAGCGCTACGCGCTGCTCTGGATCCTCTCCGGGATCGTGCTGCTCGGGCTCGCGCTGTCGCGCGGGCTGCTCGACGTGATCGCCGCGAGCATCGGCGTCGCCTATGCGCCCGCCGCGCTGTTCCTGATCGCCGGCGGATTCATCCTGGTGCTGCTGCTGCACTTCTCGCTCGCCGTCTCGCGGCTCGCCGACCAGTCGAAGGTACTCGCGCAGAGGCTGGCCCTGCTCGACCAACGCCAGCGCGAGTACGAGGCGCCCGACGCGGGGGGGCGCCTCGCCGGCCGCGTGCGCGAGTTGCGCCAGAGCGGCCACGAGATCGAGCGTGCCGCACGCGATCGCCCGGGCCGCGCCGCGGGCGGTCGGGCCGGACCAGAGCGCTAGCCGATGGACAGCGGCGGCTCCGCCGCGCTAGCCCCATCCGCGAGGGCGGTGCACAGACGCGACGTGCTCGGCGTGCCGCTCGCAGCGGTCGACTACGAGGGTGCGATGGACGCGATGGACGCGATCATCGCCGCGCGCGAACGCGGCTATCTCTGCGCGACCCCCACCCATGGGGTCATGGTCAGCCGCGACGATCCCGAGATGCACGCGGCGATGACCCGGGCCACGCTCAACGTGCCCGACGGGATGCCGCTCGTGTGGCTCATGAACGCTCTCGGGGAGCAACTCGAGGATCGCGTCTACGGGCCCGACCTGATGGCCCACTACAGCGACCGCTGCGCCGCGGCCGGCCATCGCGTCTGGCTCTACGGCGGTCGCGACGACGCGGCGCTCGCTCAGCTCGAGGAGGCGCTGCGGCGCAAGCACCCCGGCATCGAGATCGTCGGCGGCCATTCGCCTCCATTCCGGCCGCTCACCGCCGCAGAGGAGGAGAAGCTCTGCGACCAGATCAACGCCGACCGTCCCGACGTGCTCTGGGTCGGCATCGGCGTGCCCAAGCAGGAGAAGTGGATGGCGCGCATGCGGGACCGCCTCGAGGTGCCGATGATGTGCGGCGTGGGCGCGGCGTTCGACTTCCACGCGGGGCGCGTACCGCAGGCGCCCGGCTGGATGCAGCAGCGCGGCCTCGAGTGGCTCTACCGCCTCGCGCAGGATCCGCGCAGCCTGCTGCCGCGCTACCTCTACTACAACCCGCGCTTCGTGGTCGCCGCCTTCGCCCAGCTCCTGCGCGAGCGCGGCCGACGCGGTCGTTCGCTCGCGCGGCGGCGGGACGGCCGCAGCTAGCATCGCGCCCATGGGCGCGGACGTAGCGGTCGTGGGGCTCGGGCGGGTCGGCCTGCCGCTCGCGCTCTCCTTCGCCGACCGGGGCCTGCGCGTGCTCGGGGTAGACCGCGAGCTCGCAGTGCTCGACTCCGTGCGCGCGGGCACGATGCCCTTCCACGAGACCGGGACCCAGGAGCTGCTCGAGCGCGTGCTCGAGAGCGGTCGCCTCGAGCTCGCCACCCGCGTCGAGGAGGCCGCGGCGGCCGCCCACATCGTGCTCACGCTCGGGACGCCGCCCTTCGCCCAGGTCGAGATCGACATCTCCCCGATCCGCGACGCGCTCGACGCAATGATGCCGCTGCTCCACGAGGGCCACGCGATCTCGCTGC
>JBBSNQ010000239.1:0-3031 GCA_038232575.1 Solirubrobacterales bacterium
ACCCCCCTCATCGGGGTTGTGTCCTATTTCGATGACCGCGACGAAGCGCCTGCGGTGTCGCGGGTCATCATGACCACCAAGGAGTTCGAGGCGCTCAAGGTCGGAGCGCCGCGCGAGGAAGTCGAGCAGGAGCACGGTGTGGGCTCCGACAACGGGCAGGACATCCCCGAGCCGGCGGGGCTCGAGTGCAGCTACTACGAGGCGCGCGGCTCGGGTGCGCGCGCCGACGCGTTCCAGCTCTGCTTCGCGGGCGGAAAGCTCGCGCAGACGAATCGAATCGACGTAGCCGGCGGCGGCTCGGGCGGCGGAGGCTTCGACTGAGTCCGAGTTGACGACTGCGGCCGGCGCGGGCTCAGGTACTGCACCGCGCTCGCGGCCGGCGCGTTGCCGAAGGTCGCGAGCATGCAAAACCCCGCACTCGACGGGCTGGAAATGTCGAATGTCCCGTTATGCATGAGAGTCATGCATAACTCGACACTCCCTAGTCAGAGCACCGTCGAATGTCGACTCTTGCATGTGCCCCGGCCTCCCTGGCAAGCCATGCCTCGGCCCCTGCCGCGGCACCCGGGCCGCGTTCGCCCGGGTCGCGTTTGGCGACCTCGCATGGAACGCCTCGGCGGCGCGGCAGCAGCAGCTAGGCCGCCTCCGCAACCCGCAGCAGCTCGTCGCGGACCGCGCCGACGATCGGGTTGGCGTGGCCGAGCCACACGATCGAGGGCTCGAGCTCGGCGAGCTTGCGCGCGCTCTGCCGGGCGCCGTCGGTGCTCCAGTTGAAGGCCGGGTGGGGCAGCCCGGGGTTGCGGAAGCGCGTCGTCTGGGGGTCGAGGGTGTAGATCACGTCGCCGCCGAGCATCAGCCGATCGGACGCCCGCCAGAGGCCGATCAGACCGGGGGCGTGGCCCGGCAGGTGGACGACCTCGAAGCCCGCGACCTGGTCGCCCTCGGCGAGCGTGCCGGCGACCTTTACCGGTCCGCCGTCCCAGCGCGGGAGCATGCGCGGGAAGAGGAAGCGGGCGGGTGCCTGCTCGAGCTTCGAGATGTCGAAGTAGTGCGCGCCGCCGTCGCTCTCGGCGTCGCTGACCTCGTCGGGGTGGCAGTAAACGGGCGCGCCGAGCCCCGGCGCGGCTCCGCGGTGGTCGGCGTGGCTGTGGCCGAGCACCACACGCTTGAGGCCGCCCATCCGGTCGGCGACCTCGCCGATCCACTCGGTCATCTCCTCGATGCCGGCGTCGAAGAGCGTCACGCCGCCCTCGTCCTCGATCAGGTAGACGTTCATCGTCTTCAGCGGCACGCCGCCGCGCATCAGCCACACGCCGGGCGCAGCCGGCTCGAGCGTGGGTGCGTGGGGCAGCGTGAAGCGCTTGCGCGGCGGTACGACGCTCATGTGCCCGCGGGGTGGGGATCGTGTGCCACGGGGCCTGCAGTATGCGGATCGTGTGCCACGGGGCTCGCCGGATGCGGATCGTGTGCCACGGCGGTGAGCGCGGGAGCGAGGTAGCGGCGCGCGAAGCGGCGCGCCTCGGCGGGTGTCGCAAGGCTCGCGACGGTGTCCGGCGCCAGCAGGAACGAGAGCACGAGGCGCACGAGCATCTCACCCGCGAGCTCGACGTCGAGCGGCGGCAGGCGCCCTTCGTCGACCGCCTCGCTCAGGTGGCCGGCTATGAACCGGCGCCCGAGGTCGATGATGGGACTGGCACGGACGGTCAGGTGCGGCAGCAGCGACTCGGGCTCGGTGCTGAGCAGCCGGCCGAGCAGGGTGTGCTTGCGCACTAGCTCGAGCGCGAACGCGAAGCCCTCGGCGAGGCGATCCTCGATCGTCTCGTAGCGCGTGACCGCGGCGTCCAGCTCGGCGAGGAAGCTGCTCGCCTCACGGAGGAGCACGGCCTCGACGAGCGCGTCCCTTCCGGAGAAGCGGCGGTAGATCGTGACGCGCGAGACGCCCGCGCGGTTGGCGACGTCCTCCATCGTCATCCGGCGCAGGCCGAAGTCCTCGAGCTGGCCCAGAGCGCCGGCGAGGATGCGCTCGGTCGTCGCGTCGGAGACCGCTGGGTCGCCGTCCGGCGCATCGACCTCCCTGATCGCCTCGTGCAGCACACAACTCAATCTAGTCGAGTCGGCCCGAGTCCTCAACGCTGAAACGATTGATACAGTTCGCGTATATCTGTTGCATGATTGATGCAGCGGTGTACAGGTCGACGGTCCACCACGACGATCAGGAGGAAGCGCAGATGACGCGACTCGACACGCTGGCCACGCAGGGCGATCCGGGCACGCTCGAGACCGAGGAGCAGGCACAGACGCTCGAGCTGATGAAGCCCCAGCAGCTCTACGAGCTCTGGGAGCGCCAGCAATGGCGGTCGCAGGCGATCGACTTCTCGCGCGACCGCGAGGACTGGGCGGCGATGTCCGGCCAGGAGAGGGACGAGGCGCTCTGGACGCTCTCCTCGTTCTTCCTCGGCGAGGAGCGCGTGACGACGCAGTTCTCCGGCCTCGTGATGGCTTACGCCGACGAGGCCGAGGAGGCCTTCCTGACGACTCAGCAGGTCGACGAGGCGCGCCACATGCAGTTCTTCGACCGCTTCTACCGCGAGGTGATCGGCCTCGAGCAGCAGGACGTATCCGCCCGCCTCGAGCGCGTGCGCGAGCACGTCAACGACGCCTTCACGAAGCTGTTCGACGAGGCGCTCGTCGATGCCGGCAGGGCGCTGATCGAGGACCCGACCGACATCGGCGCGAAGGTCGACTTCGTCACGACCTACCACATGGTGATCGAGGGCACGCTGGCGCTCACCGGCCAGCATTTCCTCACCGACGGGATGGAGCGCGACGGCGTCCTGCCGGGCTTCGTCGAGGGCTTCGCGAACGTCGCGCGCGACGAGCATCGCCACGTCGCCTACGGCACCTGGTTCCTGCAGCAGACCGCCGGCCGAGACGCGGCGCTCGCCGAGCGCATGCGCGCGAAGCTGAACGAGCTGCTGCCTGTGGCCGCGGGCGTGCTGGTCCCGCCGGGCGTCGACCCGATGCAGTCCTG
>JBBSNQ010000240.1:0-3008 GCA_038232575.1 Solirubrobacterales bacterium
CTCGCGGCCGGCGCGGCGTGGGCGCCGCGGCTGCGCTCGAGCGCCGTGCCCCCACCCGTCTTTGCGGCGGCGCTGCTCGCGCTCGGGCTCGTGCTGCGCCTCCTGCTCGCGGCCGCAAGCGTCGGCACGCGCGGCTGGTACGCGCCGTTCGGCCCCACGATCGAGGCCCAGAACGAGTACATACCGGCGCTGCCGGCGCTCGACCTCGGCTGGCGTCCGTTCCTCGACCGCTTCGCCGAGCTCGCGGCCACGCTCCCGATCCATCCATCCGTGCACCCGCCCGGGCTGCTGCTGACGATGGATCTGCTCGAGGTGACGACGCCCTACCGCATGGCCGCGCTGATGATCCTGGGCGGCGCGCTCTCGCTGCCGCTCGTCTACGTGCTCGCACGGCAGCTGCTCGACGAGGGAGGTGCGCGGACCGCCGCGCTGCTGTTCGCCTTTGCCCCCAACGCGCTCCTGTTCGGGGTGACCGGAACGGACGCGTTCTTCGTCACGCTCGGCCTGCTCGCGACGATCGGGCTGCTCGCGCGCGGCGTGGTGGGCCAGGCGGTCGGCTCCGCGATGCTCGCCCTCGCCTCGTTCTTCTCGTTCTCCCTGCTGGGCGTCGGCGCCTGGGCGGTCTTCGTACGCGCGCTGCGCAGGGGGATCCTGCCCGCCGTGGGCGTCGCCGCCCTCGCCGGCGCGATCCTCGTCGCCTTTTATGCGCTGCTCTGGGTCGAGACCGGCTACAGCCTCTTCGGCAACCTCGAGGCAGCGAACTACTCCTACCACATAGGCGTCTACGACATCCGCCCCTACCTCTACTGGGTGATCGGGTCGCCGGCGGCGTGGATGGTCGCGATCGGCCTTCCGATCACGTGGTACGCGCTGCGCTCGCTATCGCTGCGCGGCGACGCCGCGCTCGCGCTCGCGGCGGTCGTCGTGATCGCCTCGGTCGGCGGCTACACGAAGTCCGAGACCGAGCGCATCTGGCAGTTCCTCGTGCCGTTCGCCTGCATCGCAGCCGCCACCACCTTGCCGGTCCGCAGGACGAGCGTCGTCCTATTCCTGCTCGCCGCGCAGGCGCTGCTGACCGAGCTGCTCTTCGACACGAAGTGGTAAGGAGCACGGGGTAACCTGCGGATCCGTGTCATCTCCGGATCGACGGGCCGGTCGTGAGCCCGCGGATGGGCCGGTCGTGAGCGTGCGGGCGGCGCTTCTCGCCCTGCTCGTCGCGGCCCTGGCCGCCACAGGCGCCGGCTGCGGAGGCGGAGGCGAGCAGGAGCAGCAGCCCGATGCCGGTGGTGCCGGCGCGGGCGATGCGCAGGAGCAGGCCGAGTCGCCGCCGCAGCCGCCCCCCTCGGCGTTCGAGGCGGTCGTCAACGACCTCCCCCTCCGCGAGCCTCCGCTGCCGGTCGAGCAGTACGTGGCGAACGAGGGCGGCCGTCAACTCGTGGCGAGGCTAGCGCCGAAGGCCTTCTTCTGCGGCCGCGACGCCGCCGCCCGCAAGGCCGCGGTCAGCGACCTCTACGAGCTGACCCGGCGGCGCTTTCGGGCCCGCGGCGTGAGCGGGATCGAGCTCGTGGTCGCGCCGCTCACGGCCAGCGTCCAGGACATCCGACCGCTGGCACGCGGGCGCGGCGGGTCGGTCGCGCTGACCAAGCGCGGGCGCGGCCGGGGCCCGTGCGGGCGCTAACCAAGAGCCGCCTCGAGGAGGCCGTAGCAGGCGCGCTCGCCGGACTGGCGGCCGCGATCGCGGTGGGCGCGACGCTGCTGGCGGGCCCGATCGGCCTTGGCCTGCTCCCCCTCCCTACGCTCGAGCCGCTGGCGCTGGCCGCCAACCTCTCGCTCGCAGCCGTCCTGGGCGCGATCTTCGGCGTCGTCTTCGGCTACCAGTCGCACGGGTATGCCGCGAGCATCGGCGGCGGGCTCGTGTACGGGCTCCTGTGGTGGGTGGTGGGAGCGCTCACCGTCGCTCCGCTGATCGCCGGCCAGGGGCCGACCTGGTCGGTCGCGGCGGGGAGCGCGGCGTTCCCCAGCCTGGTCGCCGACCTCCTCTACGGCGCGTTGACGGGGCTCGGCCTGCACGTCCTGCTCGCGCTGAGGCGAGGCGACCGGCCGGAGCCGGCGCCGATCGCCAGCTCCACCCGCAGCCCCAATGCGCGTGTCGTGATCGTGGGCGGTGGCTTCGGCGGGGTCGCCGCAGCACGCCGCCTCGAGCGGATCTTCTCGCGTGAGCCGGACATCGAGATCACGCTCGTCAGCGCCAGCAACTACCTGCTCTTCACCCCGATGCTCGCCGAGGTCGCCTCGAGCGCGCTTGCGGGCCACCACATCAGCACGCCGGTCCGCGCGTCCCTGCCGCAGACGCGCTTTCGCCGGGCGGAGGTCGCATCGATCGATGCCGGCGCCCGCCACGTGCGGCTCGAGCCGAGCTCCGCGCTGCCGGCCGAGTCGCTCCCCTACGACCAGCTCGTGCTGGCGCTTGGCGCGGTGCCGAACTTCCGCGGCATCGAGGGCGTCGAGGCCAACGCCTTCACCCTCAAGACGCTCGACGACGCGAGCGCGCTGCGCGATCGCGTCATCTCGCTGCTCGAGCGCGCCGACGTCGAGCCCGACGCCGAGGAGCGGCGGCGCCAGCTCGCCTTCGTGGTGGCCGGCGGCGGCTTCGCCGGCACCGAGACGATCGCCGAGCTGTTCGATCTCGTCCGCAGCGTGCGCCACTACTACCCGGGTCTGAAACCGGAGGAGCTCCGCTTCGTGCTCGTGCACTCGGGCGATCGCATCCTGCCCGAGATCGGTCCCGAGCTCGCCGCCTACGCCCTCGACAAGCTGTCGGCGCGGGGGATCGAGTTCCGCCTCGGAGCGCGGATCGAGCGCGCGACAGCGGACGCGGTCAGCTTGAGCGACGGCACCGAGCTGCCCTCGCGCACGCTCGTCTGGACGGCCGGGAACCAGCCGAACCCGGTCGTGGCGAGCGTGGGCGCGGAGCTCGGGCGCGGCGGTGCGATCCCGGTCGAGCCCAC
>JBBSNQ010000241.1:0-2989 GCA_038232575.1 Solirubrobacterales bacterium
GACCTCGCCCTGTACGACATCCATCCTCCGCTCTACTTCTGGCTGCTGCACGCATGGGTGCTTCCGTTCGGCACGGCGCCGGCGAGCGGCGCGGCGCTCAACATCGTGCTCGCCCTGCTGGGCACGCTCGCGCTCTATGGCCTGGCGCGCAGGGTGCTTGGAGAGCCGCGCTGGGCGGCGCTCGTGGCATTCGCCTGGGCGCTCAGCCCGGCGGCGATCCAGGTCTTCATCGAGGCGCGCCCCTACGAGCTCCTGTCGCTGCTCAGCGTCCTGCTCGTATGGCAGGCGCTGCGCTTCGCCGACCGACGCGGGCGCGAGGAGCGCCCGGCCCTCGGCGACGCGGCGCTGCTTGCACTCGTCACAGCCGCCGGCATGCTCACCCACTACTACTTCGCGCTCGTCGCCGCGGGGGTGTGCGTCCTGCTTGCGAGCCGGCTGATCGCCGTCGACCGGCGCCGCCTGCTCCTCGGGCTCGGCTCGATCGGCGCCGGCGGCCTCGCCTTCGTAGCCGTCCATCCGGACTTCTGGCGCGCCTTCGGGCCCCAGCGCGCTCAGGCCGGCGGCTTCGTGCTGGCCGAGCTACCCGGGCGCCTCGAGCAGGTGGTCGCGACCTTCGGCGGCTTTCTGCTGCCCGACGGCGCGGCCGAGAGCCCCGCGGGCTGGCTCTCGTTCGCGCTGCTCGTCGGCGCCACCGCATGGCTCTGCGTCGGCATGCTGCACAGTCGGCGCGCGGCGGTCGCGGGCGCCGCCGAAGAGGCCGGGGCCGGGGGTCGCGACTCGCTGCGCGGCGGCGCGATGGTGGCTCTGCTCGTCTGGCTGGCCGGTGCGACCGTGCTGCTGTACCTGACCTTCATCGCCCACGGGCTGTCGATGACGCCGAAGTACCTCAGCCTCGTGTGGCCCTTCTGCGCCTTCGTCCCGGTGCTCGTCCTGCGCCGTCTCGGTGCGCGGCCGGGCGGGCCAGCCGTGCTGTCCTTCTGCTGCGCGCTGCTCGTGCTCGGCCCGATCGCGGCCTTCCGCGAGCCCTCGATCAAGCGCTTCCCCGACCCTGCGCCGGTGACCGCCGGGGCGGGGTCGGTGCTCGTCGACAACGTCGCCCGCGGCGTCTTTCCGCGCATCTTCCGCGAGCTGCCGCCCGACGCGCGGGTCTTCGCCGCGGACCAGCGCTACCTCAGCGCGAATCGCGACGCCTGGCTCGGTCCGTTCGCGGGTGCATCCAGCCGGAGGGACGAGCGCCGCTCGACGGCGCGGGAGAGACCGCCGCCGGACCTGAGCTCCTCAGCGGATCGCGCCATCTACATCACCGAGCTGCCGGTCAGCGACGTCCGCTACGGCAACAGCGCGCTGCGTGGGCGCGAACTGCTCGACGCGATCGGCGACCGCTACGCGGTCACGCCGACCGGCAGGGGAATCTGGGGCCTCGGACAGGTCTATCGGATCCGGCAGCGCTGAGGCTCAGCGCGGCTCGATGATCTGCAGGCGACCGTCGCGGGCGGCGACGAACGCCCGGCCGGTCTTCGCATCGACCGAGACCGTGTTCGCCTGGCGCGGGGTCGGATAGCTGCGCAGGCGCCGCGGCGTGCGCCCATCGAATGAGTAGACGGTCACGCGGTTGAGCGCGGTCTGGGTTACCCACAGCTCGCCCCTGTCGACGTCGAGGGCGATGCCGAACGGAGTGCCCGGCACGTTCAGCCGATCGAAGAACTCGAGCTCGGGCGCCAGCCTGTAGAAGAGGACGGCGTCGCCCTGGGTGTCGGTGACGAAGAAGCGGCCGTCCGGATGCGCGACCCCATGCGTCGGCCCGACCCCTGCCCCGATCTCCCCGATCGACTCGAGCGTTCGCTGGTCGTAGGCCTCGAGCTTGCGCGCGCGCACGGCGACCACGCCCACGCGGCCTGCGGTGGCGGCGATGCCACCCGGCTGCTTGGGCGCCGGCAATGTCTTGACCACGCGATCGCCCTCGACAACCGAGACGCTGTCGCCGAACTCGTCGGCCGCCCAGAAGCGGCCGGCGGTTGCGGTCGCATCGTGCGGGAAGCGTCCGACCTCCGTGCTTGCCTCGATCTCGCCGCTCGGAAGGGCGACCCGCACGAGCCGGTTGGCCTTCTCGGCCGGGACGAGCACGGGTCCACCCGGCGCGGCGAGCTGCAGATGGCGCGCCGCGGCCGGCAGGCGCACCTCCCGCTCGACCTCGCCGGACTCACCGTCGACGAGCGCGAGCCGCGGTGGATCGCGCAGCGCGACCGCCACGAGCCCCGTCTCGGGGTCGGCGACGACGCCCTCGGGCTTGCCGCCGAGGCGCACAAGCTCACCGGCCGGACGCTCACCGACGGGCGGCGCGGCCGCCGGCTCGGGCACGCTCGACGGCGGCGGCGGCTCCGAGCCGCAGCCAGCGAGCGCGAGCGCGATCAGGGCCACGACGGCGAGCAGGCTCCGCAATGCTTGGCCGCGCCGCACGCGCAGATCTCACCACATCGGCCTCACCGGCATGCGCGTCGATACGCGAGCCCGCGGCAGCTCGAGGCTGCTGGAAGAATCTCGGCCGGCGATGGTCACGGGATCCGACAGGGACGATGGCGACGCGGGGCGCGACCCCGACGAGCGACGCCGCGCAGACGAGGACCGCAGCGCGCGCGAGGGCCGCAGCGCTCGCGAGAGCCCCAGCAAACGTCGCGAGCGCGCGCCGCGTACGGCGGTCGTCATCGCCGCGGCGCTCGCCGCGACCGTGCTGGGCAGCCTGTTCGCCAAGTACGCGTTCGGGGCGTGGCTCGGCGTGCCGCTTCCCCCCTTCTACCTGTTCCCGCGCGTGGCGATCGACCTGCCCTGGGCGATCGCCGCGGTGGCAGCGCTCGCGGCCGGCGCGGCGTGGGCGCCGCGGCTGCGCTCGAGCGCCGTGCCCCCACCCGTCTTTGCGGCGGCGCTGCTCGCGCTCGGGCTCGTGCTGCGCCTCCTGCTCGCGGCCGCAAGCGTCGGCACGCGCGGCTGGTAC
>JBBSNQ010000242.1:0-2988 GCA_038232575.1 Solirubrobacterales bacterium
GAGCGCGACCACGGCGCGCCGGGCGACGGGGGTCGTGCGGGATCGCAGCCCGGTCTTCGAGGAGCGCGCCTGAGGGGCTTCCTCGGGCTGGGCTCGAACCTGGGCGACCGGCTCGCCGCGCTGCGGGCAGCGCGCGAGGCGCTCGCGGCCGAGCCCGGCATCGAGGTCACGGGCGCCTCCTCCGTCTACGAGACCGCCCCCCAGGGCCCGGTCGCCGATCAGCCCGACTTCCTGAACGCGTGCCTCGAGATCGAGACCGAGCTCGCGCCCGGCGCCCTGGTTGAGCGCTGCAAGGCGATCGAGGGACGCCTCGGCCGCGAGGCCGGCGGGCAGGACCAGGGCCCGCGTGAGATCGACATCGATTTGCTGCTGCTCGGCGAGCTTGAGCTGCGCCCCGGGGAGGCCGAGCTGCGCCCCGGGGAGGCCGAGCGGCGGGCCGAGGGCCTCGAGCTGCCCCATCCCGAGGTGCTCGAGCGGCGCTTCGTGCTCGAGCCGCTGCTCGAGCTCGATCCCGGCCTCGCGCTCCCCGACGGGAGGAGCCTCGCCGGCGCGCTCGCCGAGCCGGCGGTAGCCGAGCAGCCGGTCGAGCGGGTCGAGCAGCTGTGATCCGGGCGAATCATCCGGGCGAATATGTGAAAGGATGCTCGGGTGGTTGGCTGCGTCGCGCGGCGGCCACGAGTCCGATAGCCCCGAGAGGTCAGGTGACGCCTTGAGCAGGTCCTTTGCCAACCGAGTGATGCACGCGGTCTTCGCCCCCGTCAACCGCCGCCGCCAGTGGCACCAGCTGCCCTTCCCGCTGAGCCTGCTCAACCTGCTCTCGCTGAGGCTCGACCTGCGCGACAGGAACCTCTTCGACACCGACCGCCAGATCCAGGAGCACGGCACCGAGGAGCCGCCTGCCGAGGCGCTCACCGCGCGGCGGCCCGATGGGCGCTGGAACGACCTCGACAACCCCGACATGGGGTCGGCGGGAGCCACCTTCTCGCGCAACGTCGATCCCCGGCGGATCAGGCCCGAGAAGCGGCCGCGGCTGCTCGACCCGAACCCGCGCGAGGTCTCGCTCGAACTCATGACGCGCGACTCCTTCAAGCCTGCGACCACGCTCAACGTGCTCGCCGCCGCCTGGATCCAGTTCGAGAACCACAACTGGTTCTTCCACGGCCGCGGCACGCCCGACGAGGTCTTCGAGGTCGACCTCGGCGAGGGCGACGACTGGCCCGGCGAGAAGATGTACGTACGCCGGACGGTCTCGATACCCGGCGGGCCGGAGAGCAGGGGCGGCTCGGGCGCGAACGGCTCGGGCGCCTCGGATGCCTCGCGCGCGTCCAATGGCTCGAGCGGCTCGCGCGCCTCGAACGGCTCGATCGACTACGGCAACACCGAGACCCACTGGTGGGACGGCTCGCAGCTCTACGGCGCCAGCCGGGAGCGCCAGGAGACGGTCCGCGCGTTCAAGGACGGCAAGCTGAAGATCGACGAGAACGGGCGCCTGCCGGGCGACCCCGACCAGCCGGGCGTCGACATGACGGGCTTCAACGAGAACTGGTGGTTCGGGCTCTCGTGCCTGCACTCGCTCTTCACGAAGGAGCACAACTCGATCTGCGACGCGCTGCGGGCCGAGCACCGCGACTGGAGCGACCAGCGGCTCTTCGACACCGCCTGGCTCATCAACTCGGCGCTGATGGCGAAGATCCACACGGTCGAGTGGACCCCCGGCATCGTCAACAACACCGCCCTCTGGGCGGCGATGAACGCGAACTGGTCGGGCGTGCTCGGGCAGACGGTCAAGAACGCGCTCGGCCGCTTCGGCGACTCCGAGATCTTCAGCGGCATCATGGGCTCGCCGCAGGAGCACCACGGCGCCCGCTTCGAGCTGAGCGAGGAGTTCGTCTCGGTCTACCGGATGCACCCGCTGATCCCCGACGACTGGGCCTTCTCCTCGCACGAGGACGGCCGCGCGATCGCCCAGCACGTGTTCGAGGACCTGCACGGCTCGAACACGCGCGGGTTCATGGACGGCTTCGAGATGCCCGACATGCTCTACTCGCTCGGGGTCGAGCACCCAGGCGCGATCACGCTGCACAACTACCCGAAGGCGCTCCAGCGCCACCGCCGCATCGACGGCGAGCTGATGGACCTCGCCACGATGGACATCCTGCGCGACCGCGAGCGCGGCGTGCCGCGCTACAACGACTTTCGCGAGGAGATGCGGATGCCGCGCGTGCGCTCCTTCGACGAGCTCACCCCCAACCGGCAGTGGGCCGAGCAGATCCGCCGCGTCTACCGCAACGACATCGACAAGGTCGATCTGCAGATCGGCATGTACGCGGAGCCGCTGCCTTCAGGGTTTGGCTTCTCAGACACCGCCTTCCGCGTGTTCATCCTGATGGCCTCGCGGCGGCTGAAGAGCGACCGCTTCTTCACGACCGACTTCACGCCGGAGGTCTACACCCAGACCGGAATCGACTGGGTGAGCAACACGAAGATGAAGGACATCCTGCTGCGCCACCATCCCGAGCTCGAGCCCGCGCTCGAGGGCCTGCCCAACGCCTTCCTGCCGTGGCACCGCGTCTCGCAGGACGGCGGCGGCAGGCTGAGCAAGCGGATCGCGGGCACGCGCCGGGCGCTCGATGCCGTCAACTCGGACGCCTCGGCGTACGCGGGCAGCGCATGACCCAGACCCAGGCCGCGGAGCGCTCTGAGCAGAGGGAGGAGGCCACCGGCGGCGGGGGCCTGCCCGAGGCCTCGCTGGCCGAGAGCCTGCGGTTCCTGGGGCTCGGGGTGCTGCC
Source organism: Solirubrobacterales bacterium (assembly GCA_038232575.1). Taxonomy (GTDB): domain Bacteria; phylum Actinomycetota; class Thermoleophilia; order Solirubrobacterales; family Thermoleophilaceae; genus JACCZP01. The sequence continues at coordinate 2,790 of JBBSNQ010000242.1, forward strand.
GGCGCTCGGGCGCGGGCTGTTCTCGGCCCGGCCGCTCGTGGTCAAGCTGATGGCCGCGCTGCGGACCGACGAGCGCGTGATCCGGGGGCTCGCGGACCTCCGCCGCGCCCGCGGCGGTCAGGGCGCGCGCCTGCTCGGCGGTCGGCTCGTCCTGCTCTGGGGGAGCGATGCCATCCGCGAGGTGCTCGACGCCTCGGCC
>JBBSNQ010000243.1:0-2981 GCA_038232575.1 Solirubrobacterales bacterium
GCTTCGCAAGCGCGCTGGCCGGGGCGCTCCTCGGCGCCTGGATAGGCGCACGGCTCGGCACCGACACCTTGAGCGCTGCCGGTCGGACACGCACCTCTACGCGGCCGCGGGCCCTGCGGGCCGGCGCCGTGCTGAGCGCGATCGCGCTCGCGGGAATGATCGGCTACGCGCTCTACAAGCCCGCCGACGCCGGCGTGAGCGCACGGGTGGTGCTCGAGGACGTCCCCGGTCGCACGGCCGGGGGCGCCGCCGAGCGCGCAGTGGCAGCGGTGGTCCAGATCGACCCTCCCGCCGCCGCGGAGGGCGCCTCCTGGCTGACCGCAACCGCGTGGCAGGGCGGCGGGCTCGTGGTCGACCGCCTCGAGCGCACCGGCCCGGGCAGCTACCGCACCAGCAAGCCTATTCCCGTGAGCGGTACGTGGAAGGCCCTGCTGCGCCTGCACCGCGGCAACTCCCTCATGGGCCTACCGCTCTACCTGCCCGAGGACGACGCGATCCCGGCGGCGGCGGTCCCGGCGAGGGCGAGCTTCACACGCGCATTCGTGGCCGACCACGAGCTCCTGCAGCGCGAGCAGAAGGGCGCGCCAGCCGCTCTCAGCCTGATCGGCTACGCGCTGGTGCTCGTCATCACGCTAGGGCTGCTCGGGATGATCGCCTGGGGCCTGCACCGCCTTGCTGCCGCGTCGCCCAGGCGCGGAGGCACCGAATCAGCCGCCCGGACGGCGTGGCGCCCGCGCAGGCCCCGGCCGCCGACACCCGCTCCGCTGAGCCGCGTATGAGCGTGCTGGCGCACCACGCGCTCATCACTGCGCTGCCGTTCGCGGCGCCCGCGATCCTTATCGTGATGGGGATGGCGGTCCTGGTCGTGCGGCAGCGGCTTCATGAGCGGCGTGAGCACGGGGACCGGTAAAGGGCAGGGCCTCACGCGCCGATGTTGACCCGATGGGAACGAGGACCTATGCGCGCGCGTCCGCGGCACGCGCCCACCGCCCGAGCGAGAACGGCAGCCGCGCCCGCGCGGCGCGCGAGATCCTCGAGACCGCGCACGAGGCCTTCGTCTCGATGGACTCCGCGGGCAGGATCTGCGACTGGAACCCTCAGGCCGAGTCCGTCTTCGGCTTCTCCCGAGCCGAGGCAGTAGGGGCGCCGCTCGCGGAGCTGATCGTCCCGGAGCGCTACAGGGAAGCTCATTGGCGCGCGCTCGAGCGGTTCGTCGCCACCGGCGAGAGCCGGGTGCAGCGACAGGTGCTCGAGCTCTCGGCGCTGCACCGCGATGGCCACGAGATTCCGATCGATGTCACGATCTCCTCCAGCCAGACCGACGCGGGCTGGGTCTTCGACGCGTTCGTGCGCGACGTCAGCGAGCGCAAGCGCGCCGAGCGGGCGCTGCGCGAGGCCGAGGAGCGCTTCCGGAGGGCGTTCGAGGACTCGGCAGTCGGCATGGCGCTCGTCGGCGCCGCAGGCGACGAGATCGGACGCCTGCTCGAGGTCAATCGCGCCCTCTCCCAGATGACCGGCTACGCGATCGACGAGCTGCTCGGCATGAGCGCGGCCGCTCTCGTCTACCCCGACGACCGCGAGCCCGCCGGCGAGGACGCGGGGCACCTGCTGGCCGACGCTCTGCCGGCCAGCCGCGGCGACCGGCGCTGGCTGCACGCCGCCGGCCACGCCATCTGGGTGCAGGCGAGCAGGTCCGTCGTCCGCGACGACGCGGGCGCCCCGCTGTACGAGATCGTCCAGGCCCAGGACATCACCGAGCGCAGGCGCTCGGAGGGCGAGCTGCGCTACCTGGCCGACCACGATCCGCTGACCGGGCTGCTCAACCGGCGGCGCTTCGAGGAGGAGCTTGCGCGCGAGCTTGCCCTCGTCGGACGTTACGGCAGCCAGGGAGCCGTGCTCGCCTTCGACCTCGACGACTTCAAGCAGATCAACGACGCGGTCGGGCACTCGGCCGGCGACGACCTGCTCACCGACGTCGCCAACGTGCTGCGGCGGCGGCTCCGCCAAACGGATGTCCTAGCCCGTCTCGGCGGAGACGAGTTCGCCGTGGTGCTCCCGCGCGCCGACGAGGCTCAGGCGCGCAGCGTCGCCGAGGGCATCCTGCGCTCCGTGCGGGAGGACCTGTGCGTGCCGATCGGCAGCGGCTATCGCCGCGTCACGACCAGCATCGGCGTCGCCCTCTTCGGCGCCTCCCGCGGGCAGGGCGCCCGGGAGCCCCTGGCGGAGGCCGACGCTGCGATGTACGACGCGAAGGCGGCGGGGCGTGACCGCGTAGCCGTTCACTCCGGCAGCAGCGCCGACGAGCGTGCGCACGCCTCGAGCACCGTCAACTGGGCGCAGCGCATTCGCGACGCGCTGGCCCATGATCGCCTGGTGCTCGAGGCCCAGCCGATCGTCAGCCTGGACGGCGACCCGGTGGCCCGGCACGAGCTGTTGATTCGCATGCTCGACACGGACGGTGAGCTCATCCCCCCCGGTACGTTCCTCTACCTGGCCGAGCGCTTCGATCTCGTCCAGGAGCTCGATCGCTGGGCGCTCGGGCGTGCCATCGGCTTGCTCGCAGAGCGTCGGCGCAGCGATCGCGAGGTGCGCCTCACCGTCAATATCTCAGCGCGGTCGATCGCCGACCCGGAGCTGCCCGGCGTGATCGGCGCGCGGCTTGCCGAGGCCGGCGTCGACCCGAGCGCTCTGTGCGTGGAGGTGACCGAGACCAACGCGATCGCCAGGATGGACGATGCCAAGCGCCTCGCAGACGGCCTGCGCGAGCAAGGGTGCGAGCTCGCGCTCGACGACTTCGGGGCTGGGTTCGCGTCCTTCTACTACCTGAAGCACATAGCGCTCGACTACCTGAAGATCGACGGCGGGTTCATCACCGGCCTGCCCGAGAACCACACGAACCAACTGCTGGTCAAGTCCGTCGTCGACATCGCCCGCGGCCTCGGCAAGGCGACGATCGCGAAGCGCGTCGGCGACGCCGAGAC
>JBBSNQ010000244.1:0-2973 GCA_038232575.1 Solirubrobacterales bacterium
CTCGCGCGGGAGCCGGAGCACCGCTACGACGACCTGGTGGTGGTCTTTCCCGATGCCGCGGTGGGGATCGTGACGGTCGCGGATATCCTCGCCGAGCTCTCGCGCGCCAACAGCCACCGCGCCCTGCACGACGAGCTGACCGGCCTCGCCAACCGCGCACTGTTCCTCGACCGCCTGCGCCACGCCCACGCCCGCTCTGCCCGTACCGGAGCACAGATCTCGGTGCTGTTCATCGACCTCGACGACTTCAAGAGCGTCAACGACAGCCTCGGCCACCCGGCCGGCGATGAGCTGCTGGCCGCCGTCGCGCAGCGTTTCGATGCAGGCCTCCGAGGAGGGGACACCCTGGCCCGACTCGGCGGTGACGAGTTCGCCGTGCTGTGCGAGGAGTCCGGCGGCGAGCGCGCCGCCGTCGCCACCGCCCGGCGGCTCCTGGACCGCTTGGCGGAGCCGATCGCGCTCACCGGCCGCCGCGTCACGGCGCGAGCGAGCGTCGGGGTCAGCACGGGCCCCGGCGTCGACCTCGCGGAGGAGCTTCTGCGCAATGCCGACCTGGCGATGTATCGCGCCAAGCGCTTGCAGAAGGACTCGATAGCCGTCTACGAGCCGGGGATGCACACGGGCGCCGTGGACAGGCTGGAGCTCAAGTCCGACCTCGACGGCGCGCTCGACCGCGGCGAGCTCGCGCTCGTCTACCAGCCGATCGTCGCGCTGAGGGACGAGAGCGTCGTCGCGCTCGAGGCCCTCCTGCGCTGGCGCCATCCCGCCCGGGGGCCGGTCCCGCCCGCCGAGTTCGTACCGCTGGCCGAGCAGACCGGCGCGATCGTCCCGATCGGCCGCTGGGTGCTCGCGACCGCCTGCGGTCACGTGAGCAAGCTGAATCGCTCCCGGGTCGGGCAGCCTCCGCTCGGGGTGAACGTCAACGTCGCTCCGCCGCAGCTGGCCGATCCACACTTCGTCGCCTCCGTGGCGACCGTGCTCGCCGAGGTCGAGCTGCCCGCCGACCGGCTCACGCTCGAGCTGACCGAGCAGGTCCTGGTCAGAGACGTCGAGGGCACGATCGAGACGCTCGAGGCGATCAAGCGGCTCGGCGTGCGGATCGCGATCGACGACTTCGGCACCGGCTTCTCCTCGTTGAGCTACCTGCGGCGGTTCCCGATCGACGTGATCAAAGTCGACAGGTCCTTCACCGCGGGCATCGGAGACGGCGCGGACGAGCGAGACATGATGTCCGGCATCCTCAACCTCACGGACAGCCTCGGCTACGAGGCCCTCGCGGAGGGGATCGAGACCGGCGAGCAGCTCGGCGCGCTGCGGGAGCTGTGCTGCCCGCTCGGTCAGGGCTTCCTGTTCGACAAGCCGCTCCCGCCCACCGAGCTCTTCGCACGGCTGGGGGCTGCTCGCGGCTGACCGTTCGCAGCGCCCGCTTCCGTCACGTGCGCAGCGGCCCGTGGGCAGCTGGGAGCGTGACGAGCTCGGGCTGGCGGTGACGCGCCGGCTGGGCGGAAGAGGGCGAGGTGGCAAGCCCGCGGCTGAGCTGAGGAGCGCGGGGCAAGAGCTGCGTCGACGGGCGTTACCTTCGACGGCGCACTGCAGGTCCGTCGGCCCCCGCGAGATCGCGAGGTCCGTGGCAGGCTCAGCTAGCGTGGCGCCATGGTCCTCGGCGTCGACGTGGGCGGCACTTTCACCGACGCCGTGCTGCTGACCGACGACGGCCTCGCGACGGGCAAGGCCCCGACGACGACGACCGACCAGTCGGAGGGGGTGCTCGCGGCGGTCGTGGAGGCGCTGGCCGCTGCCGACGCCGCGCCGCCGGACGTGAGCCGGCTCGTGCACGGGATGACGGTCGCCACCAACGCGCTGCTCGAGGGACGTACCGCGCCGACGGCGCTCGTGGCGCGACGCAGGCGGGGCGCTGCGCGTCGGGCCGTCTTCGGCGGGGGCCGAGTCCGGACCGGCGTGCTACGGCCGCGGCGGCGAGCTCGTGACCGCCACCGATGCGAGCGTGCTGCTCGGCCGCCTCGATCCCGGCGCCCGCCTCGCCGGCGGCGTAGCGCTCGACCGCGACGCCGCGACCGCCGCGTGCGCCAAGCTCGCCGAGGAGCTCGCCATCGACGTCCGGGAGGCGGCGGCGGGAGTGCTGCGCGTCGCCGCGGTCGAGATGGCGCGCGCGGTGTCGGTGGTGACCGTCGAGCGGGGGATCGACCCGCGCGCGCTGGCGCTCGTCGCCTTTGGCGGCGCCCGACCGCTGCACGCCGCCGATATCGCGGAGGAGCTGGGCATGCGCACGCTCGTCGTCCCCGCTGTCTCGGGGGTGCTCTCAGCGCTCGGGCTGGCGGTCTCGGAGCGTCGCCGCGACCTGCGCCAGAGCGTCCTGCTCGCGGGCGAGGCACTCACTGGCGCGGCGGTGGCCGAGGTCGTCGAGCGGCTCGCGCGTCGCGGGCGATCCGAGCTCGGCGTGCAGCGCGCCGAGCTGCGAGCGACCTACGAGCTGCGCTACGCGGGCCAGGCGTTCGAGCTGCCGATCGACGGCTCGGCCGAGCCCGCCCCCGACGATCTGCGCGCGGCGTTCGATGAGGCCCACGCGGAGCGCTACGGCTACGAGGACCCCGAAGCCGAGCTCGAGCTCGTGGCCGTCGCGCTGCCGCGGTCGGATCCCGTACCCGTGGCCTCCCGGCGCGCAGAGCGGCGGGGCACGCGCCCCGCCCACCTCGGCGGCAACTGGCACGACGCCGAGATCCTTGGGCCGGGCGCCGGCCCGATCGAGGGGCCGGCGATCGTCGAGCTGGAGGGCTCGACGCTCGCGGTTCCGCCGGGCTGGGGCGGCGAGTGCGACGGCGAGGCCGTGCGGCTCGAGCGCGGATGAGCCGCCTCGACCCGATCGCGCTGCAGGTGATGGTCGGCGCGCTGCGGGCCGCGTGCGACGAGATGGGCGCGGTGCTGGTGCGCTCGGCTCGCTCGGCGAACATCAAG
>JBBSNQ010000245.1:0-2944 GCA_038232575.1 Solirubrobacterales bacterium
ACCGCGTGCTCCACTTGGCCGCCCAGGCATCGGTGCCAGCGTCGTGGCTAGACCCGCGCGCCACGCTCGAGGGGAATCTGCTCTCGACGCACAACCTGCTCGAGGCCGTGCGCGCCGAGGCGCCAGGCGCGCGCGTGCTCGTCGCGGGCTCTGGCGAGCAGTACGGGCCCGTCTCGCCCGAGCGGCTCCCCGTGGACGAGCATGAGCCGCTGCGGCCGCAGAACCCCTACGCCGTAAGCAAGGCGGCTTCGGACCTGCTGGCCGGCTTCTACGCCGATGCGCACGGGCTCGCCGTCGTCCGCACGCGTGCCTTCAACCACGCCGGACCAGGGCAGTCGGAGACCTACGTCGTGTCCACGCTGGCCCGCCAGATCGCCCACGCCGAGCTCGACCCGCCTGCCGGTGGCCGAGTCGAGATCGCGCTCGGCAACGCCGCGGCGCGCCGCGACTTCACTGACGTGCGCGACGTCGTGCGCGCCTACTGGCTGCTGCTCGAGCACGGCGCGCAGGGCGTCTTCAACGTCTGCAGCGGCGCCTCGACCGCGATCGCGGATATCGTGGCCGGGCTCGCACGGCACACCTCGCTCGGTCTCGACCAGCGAACGGACCCGGCGCGGGTGCGCAAGCACGAGGTCATGGAGATCCGAGGCTCATACGACAGGCTGACCGAGGCGACCGGCTGGCGTCCCGAGATCGCGCTCGAGACGATGCTCGGCGACACGCTCGACTGGTGGCGGCAGCGGCTCGCCGCCGGAGAGCGCACATGAGCGAGCCGCGCCGGGCGCTCGTCACCGGCATCACCGGGCAGGACGGCTCCTACCTGGCCGACCTGCTGCTCGAGAAGGGCTACGAGGTGCACGGCATGGTGCGCCGCGCCTCGACCGAGACCTTCCAGCGCCTCGCCCACATCCGCGACGAGCTCGTCCTGCACACGGGCGACCTGCTCGACCCGCGCTCGCTCGGTGACGTGATCCGCACCTGCCAGCCGCACGAGATCTACAACCTCGCCGCGATGTCGTTCGTGGCCGCGTCGTGGACCCAGCCGGTGCTGACTGCGGAGTTCACCGGCGTCGGGGTGACGCGCATGCTCGAGGCGATGCGCGAGGCCGCGCCCGAGGCGCGCTTCTACCAGGCCTCCTCGTCGGAGATGTTCGGCAAGGTGCGCGAGGTCCCCCAGACGGAGGAGACCCCGTTCTACCCGCGCAGCCCCTACGGGGTCGCAAAGGCCTACGGCCACCACATCACCGTCAACTACCGCGAGAGCTACGACCTCTACTGCTGCTCGGGGATACTTTTTAACCACGAATGCATCGCTTCAAGCACGCCGCTGATCGTGCGCGAGCACGGCATGGTCGCGGTCCGGACGCCGCCCGATCTGGTCGCGCTCCGGCGCAAGGGCCCGAGCGTCCAGACCTTCGACGCGCCCGAGCTCGAGCTCTGGGACGGCGAGGACTGGACCGAGGTGCGCGCGATCACGGCCACCCGGCGACGCACCCGCGACCCCGACCACAGGCTGCTCTCGATCGAGGCGCGCGCGGGCGTCGTCGAGACGACCGCGCACCACACGCTGCTGCGCGGAAGCGCAGATGTCGAGGACGCCGAGGGCGCACGCGCGGACGAAGTCGGGCCCGGAGACGAGCTCGCGCTCGCTCCCGAGCTGCCGCTCGATCCGCCGTGGACGGTCGTCTCGCCCGAGCTCGGTGAGCTGCTCGGGCTGCTCGCCGCCGACGGCTACGTGGCGCGCGACGGCGGGCAGGTGCGCTTCACGAACAACGACGACCGCCTGCGCGCGCGGGTGACGGAGCTGTGGTCGCGCGTCTTCATGGGCCGCTCGCGCGAGTGGCTCGGGACGTCGGGCTGGAGCGACGCAGACGTCGGCGCGCTCGCGCTCTCGGGCGCGCCCGGCGCGAGCGCCTGGCTGCGTGAGCAACTCTACACCCCGACCGCGCACAAGCAGGTACCGCCGCTGGTACTGAACGCCGAACCCGACGCGCAGGACGCCTTCCTCGAGGGCTACTACGCAGGCGATGGTTTAAAGCGCGGCGGTGGGAGCTCGATCACGACCAACAGCCCGGTCCTAGCCCAGGGCGTGTGCTGGCTCTACGCGCTCCAGGAGCGGCCTGCCTCGGTCTACGTCGAGCGGCGCGCAGAGCGGACCTACTACCACCTGAACCTCGCCTCGGCGGTCAAGGTCGGCGCCAAGGGGCAGCACCTGCGCCGCAATCCGGCGGAGGTCCGCCGCGTCCGCGAAGCATCGCCCACCGACACCGAGTGGATATTCGACATCGAGACCGCAAGCGGCGTGCTGGTCGCCGGCGTTGGAAGGGTGATCGTCAAGAACTCGCCGCGCCGCGGGCTCGAGTTCGTAAGCCGCAAGGTGACGCACGAGGCGGCGGCGATCAAGCTCGGCCTGCGCGAGAAGCTCTCGCTCGGCAACCTCGGCGCGCGCAGGGACTGGGGCTACGCGCTCGACTACGTCGAGGCGATGTGGCTGATGCTCCAGCAGCCCGAGCCCGACGACTTCGTGATCGCCACCGGAATCTCGCACAGCGTGCAGGACCTCGTCGATGCGGCGTTCGCCCGTGTCGGGCTCGACCCGTCCGGGCACATCGAAACCGACCCGGCGCTGCTGCGCCCCGCCGAGGTCGACCATCTGATCGGGGACTACGCGAAGGCGCGCGAGCAGTTAGGATGGGAGCCCCGCACGAGCTTCGAGAGGCTGATCGAGTTGATGGTCGACTCCGACCTCGAGCTGCTGGCGAGCGGCGTACCGCACAAGCAGGCGGGCTAGCCGGAACTTCGAGCCTCGGCTCGGGCTTGTACGGTTGGAGAGCCCTCGAAGCCCGGCACACGACCGCTAGGACGAGCGAAGACCAGTGAGCGCCACCGACACACTGCAGCGACCCACCGAGACCCTCGAGCGGTCGTTCCTCGCCGTCGTGCC
>JBBSNQ010000246.1:0-2939 GCA_038232575.1 Solirubrobacterales bacterium
CTCGCCACGCGGCGAGCTCGAGATCACCGACGCGATCCAGCAGCTGATCGACTCGGGGCGGCGCGTCGACCCGCACATCGTGCGCGGCTGGTGGAAGGACACCGGCCACGTCCAAGACATGCTCGACGCAAACCGCCTCATCCTCGACGACCTCGAGGAGCGCATCGAGGGGGAGCTGATCGACTCGCGCGTCGAGGGGCGCGTCGTGATCGAAGCAGGGGTCAAGCTCGAGCGCGCGACCGTGCGCGGCCCCGCCGTGATCGGCGCCGGCTCACGCATCACCGACGCCTACGTTGGCCCCTATACGGCGATCGGCGAGCGGGTGAGCATCGCACGCGCGGAGATCGAGTACTCGATCGTGCTGGCAGAGTCGTCGCTGACCGACCTCGAGGGCCGGATCGAGGCGAGCCTGATCGGCCGTAACGTACGGATCGCACGCAGCCCCGCGCTGCCGCGCGCCTACCGCTTCGTGATCGGCGACAACGCCGAGGTCGCGATCCTCTGATGCGGCTGCTGGTGACCGGCGGGGCGGGCTTCATCGGCTCGACGTATCTGCAGTGGGTCGCCGAGACGCGCCCCGACCACGAGCTCGTCGTGCTCGACAAGCTGACCTACGCCGGCAGGCGCGAGAACCTCGCCGGGATCGAGGAGCGCATCACCTTCGTCGAGGGGGCGATCGAGGACCCCGACGCCGTGCGCGAGGCGATGACCGGCTGCGCGGCGGTCGTCAACTTCGCCGCCGAATCGCACGTCGATCGCTCGATCGTCGGCCAGGACGTCTTTGCCCAGACGCACGTGATCGGAACCTCGGTGCTGCTCGACGCAGCGCGCGAGCTCGGGTTGGCGCGCTACGTGCAGGTCTCGACCGACGAGGTCTACGGCTCGATCGAGCAGGGCTCCTTCACGGAGTCCTCGCCGCTCGACCCTTCCTCCCCCTACAGCGCGACCAAGGCCGGCGGCGACCTGCTCGTCTCAGCTCATGCCCACACCCATGGCCTCGAGGCGGTCATCTGCCGCGGCTCGAACAACTACGGACCGCGCCAGTACCCGGAGAAGCTGATCCCGCTCTGCATCCTGAACGCGCTCGCCGGCGATCCTCTGCCCGTCTACGGCGACGGCCGTCAGGTGCGCAACTGGCTTTACGTGGAGGACTTCGCGCGCGCGATCGACCTCGTCCTGCGGGAGGGGACGCCCGGCGAGGTCTACAACGTCGGCGGGCCAGACGAGCTCGAGAACATCGCGGTCGTGAAGCGCATCATCGAGCTCACCGGGCGCGGCGAGGACCTGATCGAGTACGTCACTGACCGCCTCGGCCACGACCGCCGCTACTCGCTCTCCTCGGAGAAGGTGCGAGCGCTCGGCTGGGAGCCGGGCACCCGCTTCGAGCAGGGCCTCGAGCAGACGGTCGCCTGGTACCGCGACAACGAGTGGTGGTGGGAGCCGATCAGAAGCGGCGACTACCGCGCCTACTACGAGCGCCAGTACGGCCGCAGCCTGGCCGGCTGACCCGCGGCGCGCAGGTCGCGCGGCGGGCCCGCGCTGACCCCAGCCCGCGCCCGCGCGGGGACGTCTACCCGCCCGACCAGCCGCCGATCGGCGCGAGCCGCCAGGGAACCTCGCCGCCGGCCTCCTCGACCTCGCGGCGCGCATCCCGGCGACCGAGCTCCATCAGCGCGCGGGTGAACTCGTAGTGGAAGAAGAGGAAGCTGAGCAGCTCCCCCTGCTGCTCGCTGCGCCCGCCGGCGAGGCGGCCGATGAACGAGATGTCCAGCGAGCGCAGTCGCCGCAGGCCGCTGAACTCGTCGTTCAGAACCCGCAGGGCGAGCTCGCCGACCGAGCCCCGCTCGCGCGGGCGCATGAACGCGTACGGAATCTCCCGCCAGTCGCTCGGCAGGAGGCTGCCCGCTCCATCGTCTGAGCGGCCCGCGAGCAGGAGATTCATCTTGCCAAGCAGCCGTACATCCTCGATCAGCGGGTCGACGAGCGCACCCTGGATCAGCTCCACGATCCCATCGACGAAGTCGGGCTCGGTCTCGGCGTCGCCGCCGGGCTCGCGATCGACCGAGTGGGTGCCGAGGATCACGACGCGGTCTACGCCGAGATCGACGGCCGGCTTGATCGGCGTGTTGAGGCGGGTGCCGCCGTCGAAGTAGTAGCCGCGCGCACGCTTCGGGTGCTCGACCTGGACCGCGGGGAAGACCGCCGGTATCGCGGCGGAGGCGCGCACGTGCTGCTCATCGAGGCGCGTCTTCACGTAGCTGACGCGGTAGCCGTCGCGCAGCTCGCCGCGGCCGTTTGACTCGACGAAGACCACGCTGCGGTCGTCTGCGGCGCTCGTGGCGACCGCGCCGACGGCCGTGACGGTGCCCGCGCGCACGTTGCGATGCAGCGCCGGCCAGTCGATCCACTCCTGCACCGTCTGCTGCAGGGGGGCGGGATCGAGGAACGAGCGCAGCGTGACGCCCGGCACGGCTAGCACGTCGGCCAGGTAGCGCAGCGTCGTCTGCGGCAGCTGGTGGAGCACGATCGGCTGCAGGACATCGTTCATCTGAAGCTCGGCCCAGCGCTCGGCGAGCAGGGTGGCGGCCTCCTCGGCGCCGCGGTGGAGGTTCGAGGCCAGGTGGACCGCGTTCAGTGCGCCCACGCTCGTTCCCACGATCACGGTCGGAGTCTGCCCGCGCTCTTCGAGCAGCGGCAGCAGCACCGATAGCGTTCCCGCCTCGTAGGCACCGCGGGCGCCGCCGCCCGCCATCACGAGCCCTACCCGCTCTTCGCCTTCGCTCATCGCGTACGTGCCTGCACTGCCAGCCGAGGCTATCGTCCGCGCCCGTGCGCGTCGTGGTCGTCGTCGGAAGCGGCACGGAGCTCGTCACCGCGCCGCTGCTTGGCGCGCTGCTCGAGGAGCTCGACCGCCGCCGGCATGAGGTCGTGGCGTTTAC
>JBBSNQ010000247.1:0-2932 GCA_038232575.1 Solirubrobacterales bacterium
ATCGGCGGCGACGAGTTCGGGCTCGTGCTGCCGGAGTCGACGGCCGACGAGGCGCGGCGGGTAGCGCAGCGTGCTCGGCAGGGCGTAGACGAGCTCGAGCTGGGCGTGGGCCTCTCGTTCGGTGTCGCGGAGTGGCCGGACGACGGCCCGTCGAAGGACACGCTGCTCTTCCGCGCCGACAGCAACCTCTACGACGCCAAGCAGTCGGGTTGAAGCAGGCGGTCGGCTGAAGCGGGCGCTCGGGCTGAAGCGGGCGGTCGCGCTGAAGCGAGCCGGGTCGGGCGACCGCGCGCCCTACGCGACCGCGCTGAGGCGGCGACGGCGCTCGCCGGAGGACTCCTGTACGCGGAACGCCGCGAGCGCGCGGGCAAGCTCCCGGTAGGCCTCGACGTTGAGGCCCATGCCGCAGTGGCTGGCGTCGATCTCGACGCAGCGCGCGTAGCGGTCGAGACAGGCGCGATAGTCGACCACGCCATCGCTGCGCGAGCAGACCGACACGAACCCGACTCCGCTCGGGAAGGGGCCGGCGAGGTCGTCCCAGAAGGGCTCGCAGCACGTGCCGGCGTGGCAGGCATGGCGGAAGAGCCCGGGGGCTCCCAGCGTACCGAGCGTCCCGACCGCTAGCACCGAGAGCCGGACGAGCGGGCGCAGCGCGTAGGGGTTGACGAGCGGCGATCCGAGCGTGACGATGCCGGCGACGAGGTCCGGGCGGCGCACTGCGAGCACGCGCGCGAACGTGCCGCCGCGGCTCTGGCCGACGATCGTGACGCGCTGTCCGTAGCGCTCGGCGGTGCGCTCCAGCCGCTGCTCGAGACGGCCGGTCGTCGCCTCCGAGCAGTCGAGGTTCAGATACATGCCCGCGCCCGTCGTGCGGTGGCCGTTGCGCCGCAGCCAGCGCCGCAGTACGTCCACCGAGCGATCCCCGGCGAGGAAGCCCGGGATCAGCATCACCGGCCGACCCTCGCCCCACTCGACCCCCACGCCACGGTAGATCGGGCTGCGGAGCAGGCTCCGCGCCTCGAGCACCATGCGGCCCTCGGCCCAAGTGGGGATCTGCGGTAGGAGTGCAGGGAACTTCATGGCTGTGCTCCGGAGCTCGCCGACCTCCGTAAGGGTGGGGTGTCTATCAGACGCCGCCGACGATTGCGTGTGCGACAGCGCACTGGATCTCCCCTCATTATCGGCATTTCCAGGCGATACGTGAGCCGGTAGGATGGCGCCGGATGCGCGCCGTGGCCATCGCCGAGGAGCAGCTCGAGGTCGCCGAGCGCCCCGATCCGACCCCCGGAGCGGGCGAGATCCTCGTTCGGGTGCACGCCGCCGGGCTGAACGGCGCCGACATGCTCCAGCGCGCCGGCCGCTACCCGGCTCCGCCCGGCTCTCCTCAGGACATCCCCGGCCTCGAGCTGGCGGGGGAGGTGCTCGAACGGGGCCCAGGCGCCGAGCGCTTCGAGCAGGGCGACCGGGTGATGGCGATCGTCGGCGGCGGCGGCCAGGCCGAGCTCGCCGTGGTGCATGAACGCGGCGCGATGCCGGTGCCCGCGTCGCTCGATTGGCCCGCGGCGGGCGGGACCGCTGAGGTCTTCGCGACCGCGCACGACGCCCTCTTCACGCAGGCCGGTCTGCGGTCCGGCGAGCGCCTGCTGGTCCACGGCGGCGCCGGAGGCGTCGGCACGGCCGCCGTGCAGCTGGGCCGGGCGGCGGGGGCACGCGTCACGGCGACCGTGCGCGACGACGGGCTGCGGTCGCAGGTGGGCGAGCTCGGCGCGGAGGCGATCGCCCCCGAGGGCTTCGAGGAGCAGGGCCCGTTCGATGTCGTGCTCGAGCTGGTGGGCGCTCCCAACCTGGAGGGCAACCTCAAGGCGCTCGCCACGGGCGGACGCGTGGTGGTGATCGGCGTCGGCGGGGGGGCGAAGGCCGAGCTCAACCTGCTCGCGCTGATGGGAAAGCGGGCGACCGTCCGGGCTTCGACGCTCAGGGCGCGCCCGCTCGAGGAGAAGGCGGCGGTCATGCGCGCGCTGGAGCGCCATGTGCTGCCGCTGCTCGAGAACGAGACCGTGCGCGTGCCCGTGGCCGCGAGCTTCCCGCTCGAGCGGGTCGCCGAGGCCTACGATCGCTTCGCCGAGGGCGGCAAGCTCGGCAAGGTCGTGCTGACGCTCGACTGACGGCGCCCGCCTATCCTCGAGCCGCCCGCGCCTAAGCGCAACCCGCCCCGAGACCGAGAGGCTCCGATGACCGACACCTTCCGCACGCCCGACGAGCGCTTCGCCGAGCTGCCCGACTTCGACTACGAGCCGAGCTACCGCGAGGTCGACGGTCTGCGCCTGGCACACCTCGACGAGGGCGAGGGGGCGCCGGTGGTCTTCCTGCACGGAGAGCCGACCTGGTCGTTCCTCTGGCGCAAGGTGTTCCCCGCGGTTCGCGATGCGGGCTATCGCTGCGTGCTGCCGGACCTCGCGGGCTTCGGACGCTCGGACAAGCCGACCGATCTCGGCTGGTACAGCTACGACCGCCATACCGAGGTCGCCGCGACGCTGTTCGAGGATCTCGACCTGCGCGGTGCGACGCTCGTCGTGCACGACTGGGGCGGGCCGATCGGGCTGCGGATAGCGGTCGAGCACGCCGAGCGCATCGACCGGCTCGTGCTGATGGACACGGGCGTCTTCACCGGCCAACAGCCGATGAGCGACGCCTGGCATGAGTTCCACGCCTTCGTCGAGCGCACCGAGGATCTGCCCGTGGGAATGCTCGTCCGCCGCGGCTGCAACGAGGATCCGGGCGACGAGGTGGCCGTCGCCTACGATGCCCCCTTCCCGGAGGTCGCGGCCAAGGCGGGCGCGCGCACCTTCCCCGGCCTCATCCCCCAAGCGCCCGACGCCCCGGGCGCCGAGGCCGGGCAGCGCACGCTGGCAGCGCTGGCCGAGGACGAGCG
>JBBSNQ010000248.1:0-2923 GCA_038232575.1 Solirubrobacterales bacterium
CCACGATCCGCGACGCGACCCACTCCGCGACCACGTTCGGCTACGGCCCGCGCTTCCTGCATTCGACCGGCCAGCTGCACAAGGGAGGCCCGGCGACCGGCGTCTTCCTCCAGCTCGTGCACGACGGTCCGGAGGATCTCGACGTGCCGGGGGCCGGCTACTCGTTCCGGACGCTCAAGCACGCCCAGGCGATCGGCGACCTCGACACCCTGCGCGGGCACGGGCTGCCCGCCGAGCGGATCACGCTCGAGGGCGATCCGGCGCAGGCGATCGAGGCGCTCACCGACAGGGTCGAGGGCCTGCTCTGACCGCGGGCGGGGTGGAGCAGCCGGCGGGGACGGACTCCCAACCAGCGGAGAACCCGCTCGCCGCGGGCCTCGAACGGGCGCCGGTGCATCCGACCACGCTCGTCATCTTCGGCGCCACGGGCGATCTGGCCAAGCGCAAGCTGCTGCCGGCGCTCTACAACCTCGCCCACGAGGGTGGGCTGCCCGAGCGTTTCAACCTGATCGGGGTCTCGCGCCGCGACCACGGCGACGAGGGCTTCCGCGAGCAGGCCGAGGAGGCGATCAAGGAGCACTCGCGCACGAAGCCCGACCCGGGCCTCTTGAGCTCGCTGCTCGACCGGGTGAGCTACATCGCCGGGTCGTTCGACGATCCAGCCGTCTACGACCGCCTCGCGGAGGCGTGCGCGCGCCTCGACGACGATGCCGGGATCACCTTCAACCGCGTCTTCTACCTCTCAACCGCGCCGTCGTTCTTCGAGCCGATCGTCGAGGCGCTCGGTGCCGAGGGGCTCGACGCCCACGAGAGCGCCGAGGTGCGGGTGGTGATCGAGAAACCCTTCGGGCACGACCTCGACTCGGCGCGCGAGCTGAACCGCTCGGTGCTCGAGGTCTTCGACGAGCAGCAGGTCTACCGGATCGATCACTACCTGGGCAAGGAGACCGTCCAGAACGTGCTGATCCTGCGCTTCGCCAACGGCATCTTCGAGCCGCTGTGGAACCGCAGCTTCATCGACAACGTCCAGATCACCGCCGCCGAGGACATCGGCATCGGCTCCCGCGCCGGCTACTACGACAAGTCGGGGGCCCTGCGCGACATCGTCCAGAATCATCTGCTGCAGCTGCTCACGATCCTCTGCATGGAGCCGCCGGTCAGCTTCGCGGCCGACGAGATCCGGGGCGAGAAGGTCAAGGTACTGCGCGCGATCGAGGCGCCGGCGCCGGAGCAGGTCAGCGAGCGCGTCGTGCGCGCCCGCTACGGGCCGGGCGTCGTCGGCGGGACCGAGGTGCCGGGCTACCTCGAGGAGAAGGACGTACCCGATGACTCGACCACCGAGACGTTCGTCGCCGCCAGGCTCGGGGTCGACAACTGGCGCTGGGCGGGGGTGCCCTTCTACCTGCGCGCCGGCAAGCGCCTCGCGCGCGGAACGACCGAGATCGCGGTGACGCTCAAGGCGGTCCCGCACCTGGCGTTCGCGCAGGGCGACAGCCTCGGGGTGCAACCGAACCAGCTGATCCTCACCGTCCAGCCCAACGAAGGCGTGTCACTGTCGCTCGTCTCGAAGATCCCGGGCGCGCAGATGCGCGTCCGTCCGGTGAGCATGGAGTTCCTCTACGGGACCTCGTTCGTCTCGGCCTCGCCCGAGGCCTACGAGCGTCTGATCCTCGACGCCATGCGCGGCGATCCGACTCTGTTCGCCCGCAACGACGAGGTCGAGGCCGCATGGACGGTCTGCGACCCGATGCTCGAGAGCTGGGCACAGGGCTCGGACCCCCTCTACGAGTACCCCGCGGGCTCCGCCGGCCCGAGCGAGGCCGACGCGCTGCTCGGCGAAGGGGTGCGCTGGAGGGCGCTCTGACCACCGCGAGCACACCACAGGACTGGACCGCCGAGGACACGACCCCGGCTGAGATCGCCTCGGAGCTGCGCCGTCTGCTCGAGGAGCGCCATGCGGAGAACGACGCCTACGCGCCGGCGCGCGTTCTCAACCTCGTTGTGATCGTCGACGGCGGCTCACGCGACGAGGTCTTCGAGCGGCTCGAGCGCATCGGGCGCTCGCACCCCTCGCGCACGATCGTCTGCGCGGTCGCCGACGAGCGCGAGAAGCTAGGTGCCGAGGCCACGATGGCCTGCGAGCTGCCCGGCGAGCCGGGGGAAACCGTGCTCTGCCGCGAGCACGTGGCGCTCGAGGTCGGGCGCGCCCACCTCCCCCACCTCGGCTCGATCGTCGATCCGCTCGTGATCACCGACGTCTCGACGATGATCTGGTCGCCGCACGGCCACGAGCAGGGCGTCGACGCGCTCGCGCAGCTCGCTCAGGTGGTGCTGCTCGACTCCGAGGATCACGCGAGCCTCGACGAGGCGCTCGCGCGCGCGGGTGAGCTCTCCGAGCGTCTGCACGTCGTCGACCTCTCGTGGCTGCGAAGCGCGCCCTGGCGCGAGCGCATCGCCGGGTCGTTCGACCCGCCCGCGCTGCGCGGAGCGCTCGCCGAGATCGACTCCGTCGTCGTTCGCCACCATCCGGATTCGACGGCCAGCGCGCTGCTGCTCGCCGGCTGGCTCGGGTGCCGGCTCGGGTGGAGCATGGAGGCGCTCGCCCGCAGCGAAGGAATCCTCTCCGGCCGCGCGCAGTCCGCGGCTGGAGGGCCGAGCATCGATGTTCGGCTCGAGGCCTTCGGCGATCAGGACGTGCCCGGGCTCGCCGGGGTGACGCTCGGCACGGCGTCCGGACTCGAGCTCTCGCTCGACCGCGGTCCGGGCGGCCTTGCGGCGTCGCGCCGGACCCCCGATGGCCACGAGTCCTCGTGGGTCATCCTCGGCGCATCCCGCGGCGAGCGCGGGATCCTGGGCGAGGGGATCCGCCAGGGCCTGCTCCGCGACCCCTTCTACCGGCCGGCCCTCGCGGGCGCGCGGGCGA
>JBBSNQ010000249.1:0-2905 GCA_038232575.1 Solirubrobacterales bacterium
GACGGCGACGAGCACGGCGAGCGCGACGACTGCGGCGGCGAGCGTCGCCTGGAGCCACGCGAGCGAGGGGTCCTGGCCCCAGAGCGAGAATGGGGACTCGCGCGTCAGCTGGTGGCCCAGCGTCCGCTGGTAGAGCTCGGGGAGGCCTCCGTCGGGCACGAACGGCAGCAGGACGGCCACTGCGGTCACGACGAAGGCCGCTCCGAAGTAGAGCGCCGAGCGCAGGCGCCGCTCCCCCGTTCCGGCCGCCAGCAGCGGCACGAGCGCGAGCGGAGCGAGCTTCGTGAGGCCGGCGAGCGCCATCACGGCCCCGCGCGCGAGCGGCGAGGACAGCACGAGCAGCGCGAGCACGAGCAGCAGCGCCACGAGTGAGTCGTTCGTGTTCGAGGCGAGCACGAACAGCGTGTAGGGATAGCTCGCCCACGCGTAGGCGAGGCAGATGCCGAGGCGCCTGCCCTCGGCGCCGGCGCGCAGGCGGCGGCCCAGCAGCAGCAGGCCGGCGAGCGTCAACAGATCGAATGCGATCGAAGCTGCGTGCGCCGCCGGCAGCCCGTCCCAGCGGCCGCCCCATGGCAGAACCTGCTCGAAGGGCAGGTAGGCGAGATAGCTGACCGGACCGTAGGTGTCGCCGTTGCGGTTGTCCTGCGGAAAGCCGCCCTCGTATAGCGGCTCGCCGTCGGCGATGCGGTCGGCCCCGATGACGCCCGCGTAGCCGACGTCGATCACGTTCGAGCCCGCGATGTCGAAGCCGACGCGGAACGCGACCAGGAACGCAAGCCCGAACGCCAGCCAGCGCACGGGGATCACCGGAACGAGCCGCTCGCCCGAGCGCCGCCGGCGCAGCCCCAGGATCAGCAGGCGTACGAACAGGTAGGCGAGCACCGGGTAGGCGAGCGGCACGGAGGCGAAGATCTCGCCGCGGTTGAAGAATCCGTGCGAGACGGCGAAGCCGAGCAGGACCAGCAGGTCGAGATGCAGCAGCCGGAACGGCCGGCGCGGATCGACGAAGGGGACCAGGAACGCGAGGCACAGTGGGAGCCAGACGTAGACCTCCGTCAGCCTGCGGCCGAAGGCGCCCTCGTAGCCGCGCGCCATCCGCCACTTGACCTGCGGTCCGGTCCAGGCCTCGAGCACCGAGCCGCTCGTGTCGTCGACGTAGACCTGGACGCGCTCGGTGTCGCCCTCGTAGTAGCTGACCTGCCACTGGCTCTGACCGCGCGTGTAGGCGACGGGCTTCAGGCCGGGCCGATCGGCCAGCGCAGCCCGCACGCGCTCGGATCGCTGCGCTGCGCGGATCGCCCGGCGGGCGCTCAAGCGGTGCGAGGCCGGAGGGCGCGTCTCCGATGCGGGACGCTCGAGCGTCACCCCCTGCGCCGGCGCCTCGGCGGTCGTGGCGCCGAGCGTCGCCAGGACGCAGGCGCAGAGCGCGGTCAGGCGACGCGTCGTGCGCCTAGAGCGAAGCTCCACATCTTGTTCCCGATGAAGTTGAGCGGGGTCATCGCTCCGACCGCGATCGCCTGAGCGAGGACGGGCGCGGCACCGAAGACGGAGATCAGCAGCTGCAGGGTCGCCGCGCCGCCCGCGAAGGCGGCGATGCTGACGGTGAAGAAGCGGACCGCCTGCAGCCTGATGCGCCCCTCGCGTGCGGTGAAGGTCCAGTGACGGTTCCACCAGAAGTTGTTCGCGACGGCGACCACGAAGGCGAGCGCGGCCCCCACGAGCGGGACCACGCCGACGCCCTCGACCGCGAGCGCGAAGACTGCAAGGTTCAGGATGTAGCCCGACGCTCCGACGAGTCCGAACTTCACGAGCTGGCGCCAGTTCTCCTGCCGGCGCACGCCGCGCCGCACCCGCGTGGCCACAGAAGGGGGTATCGCGGTGCTGGCCGCCAAGGTTTCCTCCGGCATCCTCAGGAGGCTAGCGAGAAGTGCTCCCGGACCAGCGGCGTCACGTCCTCGATCGAGGAGCCCACTTCCTTCGGCGGGCGCGCCTCGACTCCACAGGCGATCAGCACGCCGAGGGAGTCGCCCCGGTGCAGGGAGCCGTGGCTTCCGCCCCCGAGGTGGGCCACCCCGCCCCAGTCGGCGAACTCGTAGCCGGGCGTCGCAGATATCAGCACGTCGCCCGAGTGACGACACTCGAGCGCAGCCCACAGGCGCCGCAGGGCATCCGGGTACGTCGGGCTCCTCACACGGCCAGCCTCGATCGCGAGCTCGAGCGCTGCAGGCTCGCCCTCGACGCTCCAAGCCGTGCCGCGGCCGTCGTCGAGGTCGCCTCCGGGGGCGAACCTGAGCTCGCCGCGCGCGCTGTGCACGACCGCCTCGTCGCCGTCGCGCCGCACCACGAGGTCCAGTCCCTCGCGTCCCTCCAGCCTGCGGGCGAGCCGCGCGCGGATGCCGACGTCGTCGGGATCGAGCGCGTAGAGACCCGCGAAGCGCCCGACCGGGCACAGAGCGACCTCGGCGGGGCCGCGCCCCGCCGGTGCGAGCA
The DNA here is from genome assembly GCA_038232575.1 of Solirubrobacterales bacterium. Lineage (GTDB taxonomy): Bacteria > Actinomycetota > Thermoleophilia > Solirubrobacterales > Thermoleophilaceae > JACCZP01. The sequence continues at coordinate 2,491 of JBBSNQ010000249.1, forward strand.
CGCGCCAGTCGGCGAGCATGTCGGCGAGGAAGATGCGCTCGTCGACCGCGGTCTGTGAATGGTCGGAGACCACGACGACCGCATGCTCGGCGAGGAAGGCGTCGATGCCCCCGGCCGCGTTCATCGTCCGTTCGAGCGCGTTGTCGGCTCGTGCGATCGAGGCCATCTGCGCGTAGGGGCCGGGTTTGTGCGAGTAGGCGTCGTTGTCGGGGAGCGAGAGCAGCAGGAAGTCGAACAGGTCGTCCTCGACGAGCTGGGCGCCGACGCAGCCGCCGTGCTGGTCGCGCATGCCCGGGCGCCCGAGCACCGAGCGACATTCGCTCTCGCGCGATGCGAACAGGTCGGCGTAGAAGAGCTCCCCGGGGCCCCACACGGCGTGACGCAGCTGGGCGGCCGCGCGTGCCAGGCGGGGGTA
>JBBSNQ010000250.1:0-2876 GCA_038232575.1 Solirubrobacterales bacterium
GCGGCGCTCGGCTCCTCCGCGGCGCCAGCGCTCCCGGCGCCACTGCGCTCGAGCCACTTCTCGAAGGGCTCGCCGGCGATCAGCTCGTAGGCCTCGGCGTAGCGCTCGCGCGTGCCCGCGACGACCTCGTCCGGAAGCGCGGGCGCCGGCGGCGAGCGATCCCAGCCCGAGCCCGACGCCCAGTCGCGCACGTACTGCTTGTCAAACGACGGCTGCGGGCCGCCCGCCGCGTAGCCCTCGGCCGGCCAGAAGCGCGAGGAGTCGGGCGTCGCCACCTCGTCGCCGAGCACGACCCGGCCCTGGGGATCGCGGCCGAACTCGAGCTTCGTGTCGGCGAGGATGATCCCGCGCTCGCGCGCATGATCCGAGATCAGCCCGTAGAGCTCGAGCGAGAGGCGCCGGAGCTCCTCGAGCAGCGGCCGGTCGCCGAGGATCTCGGCGGCGCGGTCGAAGTCGACGTTCTCGTCGTGCTCACCCTCCTCGGCCTTGGTTGCCGGCGTGAAGATCGGCTCCGGCAGCTGCTCGGACTCCGACAGCCCGGCCGGCAGCTCGACGCCGCAGACCGCGCCGGTCGCGAGGTAGTCCTTCCAGCCCGAACCCGTGATGTAGCCGCGCACGACGCACTCGACCGGGAGCATCTCGAGCCGCTCGACGAGCATCGCCCGCCCGCGCACCGCTTCGGGGACCTCGACGTAGGAGACGAGGTGGTTCGGGCAGATCTCCTCGGTGCGCGCGAACCAGAACGCCGACAGGCCGGTGAGCACGCTGCCCTTGCCGGGGATCGGCGTCGGGTGCACGACGTCGTAGGTCGAGACTCGGTCCGATGCGACCATCAGCAGCCGCCCCTCCCCGGCCTCGTAGAGCTCGCGCACCTTGCCCTGGTGGAGGGGCCTGCCGGCGTCTAGCGCGGTGGCCTCGGTCACTCCTCGGAGGCTAACAACGGGCGTGGTCGTCAGGGCAGCCGGCGGTCGTCTTCTGGCCGGGCGCGGGGCGCGATCGGCGGATCAACGACGATCGCTTCACGCCGCTGCGCCGCCGGCGCTCGAGCGAAACCGCGGGCGCTCACGACCCGAGGTGATCGAGCCGGTCGACGATCTCGCCGGCGTGGCGCACGAACGCGTGCGGGTCGAAGATCGCGTCGGTGTCGAGCTCGGGCGCCGCCGCAGCGACGAGCTCGCGGAACGATGCGCCCTCCTCGACCGCCCGCCGTGCGGCTTCCTGGACGATCCGGTAGGCGTCGTCGCGCGAGCGACCGCCCTCGACGAGCGCAAGCAGAGCGCGCTGGGAGTAGAGCGCACCACCGGTCACCTCGAGGTTCGCCCGCATCCGCTCGACGTCGACCGTCATCTGCTCGACGACCCGGACGGCCAGCGCCTGGGCGTAGTCGAGCAGGATCGTCGCGTCTGGGAGCACGACGCGCTCGACCGAGGAGTGCGAGATGTCGCGCTCATGCCAGAGCGCGACGTCCTCGAGGCCGGCCTGCGCGTGGCCGCGCAGCAGGCGCGCGATGCCGGTGATCCGCTCGCTGACGATCGGGTTGCGCTTGTGCGGCATCGCGGAGGAGCCCTTCTGGCCGCTTCCGAATGGTTCCGCGACCTCACGCACCTCCGTGCGCTGGAGCTGGCGGATCTCGGTCGCGAAGCGCTCGAGGCCGGCGCCGGCGAGCGCGATCGCGCCGAGCAGCTCGGCATGGCGGTCGCGCGCGACGACCTGGGTCGAGACGTCCTCGCGCTCGATCCCGAGCTGCGCGAGCACGGCCGCCTCGAGCTCCGGCCCGTTGGCCGCATAGGTGCCGACGGCGCCCGAGAGCTGGCCGACGCTCGCGCCCTCGAACGCGCGTGTCAGCCGGCGCAGGTTGCGGTCGGCCTCGAATGCGAAGCCCGCGAGCTTGACGCCGAAGGTCGTCGGCTCCGCGTGGACGCCGTGGGTGCGCCCGACGCAGACGCTCTCTCGATGCTGCCGCGCGCGGATGACGAGTGCGTCGCGGAGCTGGCGCGCGCCGGCGACGCAGATCTCCCCCGCGGCGCGCAGCTGGAGCGCCAGCGCGGTGTCGAGCACATCCGAGGAGGTGAGGCCGTGGTGGACCCAGCGGCCTTCCTCGCCGACCGACTGCGCCACGACATCGACGAACGCGGCGACATCATGATCGGTGACCCGCTCGCGCTCGGCGACCGCCTCGACCGTGAACGACGCGCGCTCGCGCACGCGGGCGGCATCCTCGCCCGGCACGATTCCCTGTTCGGCGAGCGCGTCGACGGCCGCGAGCTCGACCTCGAGCCACGTCGCGAACCTGCGCTCCTCCGACCAGACCGCGCCGATCTCCGGCCGTGTGTAGCGCCCGATCAAGCGTCGATGATCTTCGCCGCGAGCACGGCCGCGTTGCGCGCGCCGTTGACGGATACGCAGGCGACGGGCACACCGGGCGGCATCTGCGCGATCGCCAGCAGCGCGTCGAGCCCTCCCGCCACGGAGCTCGCACTCGTCAGCGGCACGCCGACGACCGGCAGCTCTGTGTGCGCCGCGACCACGCCGGGCAGCGCGGCGGCGAGGCCCGCGCCGGCGATGATCACCTTGAGGCCGCGCATGCGCGCGTTGCGCGCGTAGTCGGAGACGATGTCGGGCTCGCGGTGGGCGCTCATCACGCGCACCTCGTGACTGATCCCGCGTTCCTCGAGCTCCTTCGCAGCCTTCTGCATCGCGGGCATGTCGCTCTCCGAGCCCATCACGATGCCGACCTGCGGGGAGTCGACGTCAAGCTCATCGAACGCCGCCTCGACCTGGGCCTCGGCCTGCGCCTCGGCATCTCCGCCCCCACCCGCTGCGGCGAACTCGGACCGCTCGCTCACGGATCCACCTTAGCCGTGGCCCCGGCCGCA
>JBBSNQ010000251.1:0-2862 GCA_038232575.1 Solirubrobacterales bacterium
CCGACGACCGAGATGCAGGGCGGCGACGCTGAGGGCGGCGGGTCGGGCGCCGGGTTCCCTGAGCTGAGCTCCGCGGTCTGCGGGGCCCCGATCAACGGTCGGCTCCCGAACGGTCGGCTACCGAACGGTCGGCCCCTGCCTCGATCAGACCGCGCGCGCGGGGGCTGGCACCCGTGACCGACAGATCCTCGAAGTCGACGAGCAGGGCGTGCACCTCGACCCGACGATCGACGAAGCGCTCCAGGTTGTCCGCCACGCGTGCACACAGGAGGTCGCCCGGTGCGTCGAGTCCCGCCGCGCGCCAGAGCTCGTAGGCGTGGCGCGCGGTGTTCGCCTCGGCCACCGCGGCGACGACCGCCTCCCCGCCGCCGCCCTCGCGCACGATCCCGGAGAGCAGCTCGGGATCTACCTTCGAGCGGGTCCAGTGGGTCATCATCACCCCCGCGGCGAGCTTCGAGAGCTTGCCCGCCATGCCGACGAAGATGCAGCGCGCGAGCCCGCGCTCGCTGGCGCGGCGCAGCGCGTGGCCGGTGAAGTCGCCGACCTCGATGAACGAGACGTGGTCGCGTCCCGGCAGCAGCGCCATCGCCGCCTGCTCAGTGCGCCCGCCCGTCGTCAGGACGACGTCGCTCTGCTCGGTCGCGGCGATCACGTCGACCGCCTGCACGACGCTCGCGAGCCACGAAGCGGTCGAGAAGGGGCGCACGATTCCGGTCGTGCCGAGGATCGAGATTCCGCCGACGATGCCGAGGCGCGGGTTGGTCGTGCGGCGCGCCATGCGCTTGCCTCCGGGGACCGAGATCGTGACAGTCGCGCCCGCGGAGTCGAGGTCGATCACCTCCGCCAGCGCGGCGGCGATCTGCTTGCGCGGGACGGGGTTGATCGCCGGCGCGCCGAGCTCGAGCCCGAGCCCGGGCTTGGTAACGATCCCGACGCCCTCACCCGCGGCGAGCTCGACGCCGGGCGCTGCGCGCCGCGCGAGCGCCGCCGTCAAGCGTGCGCCGTCGGTGACGTCGGGATCGTCGCCCGCGTCCTTGACCACCACCGCCATCGCTTCGTCCCCGCGCAGCTCGCAGGATTCGACCGGAAGCTCGCAGCGTCTGTCCGCCCCGGGCAGCGGAACGTCGATGCTCGCGGGGGCGTGGCCGGACTCGAGCGCTACCGCGGCCGCCTTTGCCGCGGCGGCCGCGCACGTCCCTGTGCTCCAGCCCCGCCGGAGGCCCTTGGCTACCCGCCGCGCGCTGGCCGGCAGGCGGGGCTGGCGCAGCTCAGGCGCTGGCACGCCGGCTCCTCGGGGCCCCGAGCCGCCGGAAGCGGTGGCCGTAGTCGGGGTCGTAGAGGTGAGAGCGCGTCTCGGCTTCCTCGAGCCCGGGGCCGACGAGCACGAGCGCCTGGCGATTGATCCGGGCGGCGCGGACGCGGTCGCCGAGCTCGTCGAGCCGGCACCTGAAGACGAGCTCGTCGGGCCAGGACGCTCGGTGTACGACGGCGCAGGGGGTATCCGGCGGGTAGCCGCCCTCGATCAGCTCCTGCTGGAGCTCGCGCGGACGCGCCGTCGAGAGGAACAGCGCCATCGTGGTGCCGTGCCGGGCCAGCTCGGATACGCGCTCGCCGGGCGGCATCGGCGTCCGTCCGCCGCGGCGGGTGAGGATCAGCGACTGCGAGCGCTCCGGGACCGTCAGCTCGCGGCCGAGTGCGGCGGCGGCGGCGCTCACGGAGCTCACGCCGGGCACGATCTCGTAGGGCAGGCCGAGCGCGGCCAAGTGGCCGATCTGCTCGTGGACGGCGCCGTAGATGGAGGGATCGCCCGAGTGCACGCGCGCCACGATCAGGTCCTCGGCGAGCGCGCGCTCGTAGATCGCGACGACCTGCTCGAGGGTGAGCGAGCGCGACTCGATGAGCTCGGCGTCGGGGCGGGCATGCTCGGTGACAAGCTCCTCCATCACGAGGCTGCTCGCCCACACGATCACGTCTGCCTCGGCGAGCGCCCGCGCGCCGCGAAAGGTCAGCAGGTCGGCTGCACCGGGGCCGGCCCCGACGAAGGTGACCTTGGCGCGCGGCGCGTCTTCCCCGCCGTCCGTCGCCGCCTTCACCGCAGTCTCCCCTCGCCGCTGTCCCCCGTGAGCGACGGCCCACTGCCCACGAGCCGCGCGCTCCGGCTCGCGGGCGGCAGGATCACCGTCGAGAAATAGGGGCCGGTCTGTCCGTCCATCTCACCCGCCGGGCAGACACGCTCTTCCGCCAGGCCGAGCTGCTCGCCGTAGACGGCGCCTTCGAGGCGCCCGCTCGCTCGCGCGGCGTCGAGCACGGCCGGCAGGTGGCGGCCGCCCTTGTAGCAGACGACGGTGTCGAAGACGTGCAGCGCCTCGACGAGGCGCTCAGGGCTCGCGGTCAGCGGGAACAGTGCGAGGCGCTCCTGCTCGGTGGCGAGCATGGTGCCGGAGCGGGCGGCGAGGTCCTGCATCGCCGTGATGCCCGGGACGGTCTCGACACGAATCCCCGGCACCGCGGCGCGCACGGTCGCGGCCAGGTGCGAGAAGGTCGAGTAGACGTTCGGGTCGCCGATCGTGGCGAAGGCTGCGGTGCGCCCGCCTCGCAGCACGGCAGCGACACGCTCCCCGGCGGCGCTCCAGCTCCGCTCACGTGCTGCCGCGTCGTTTGAGAGCGCGAACTCGAGGCGCACCAGCTGCGCTGCGGGGAGATGCTCGGCGACGATCGCCTCGGCTCGCCCCAGCTCGCCGGTGTCGGCCACGGGGACGAAGACGACATCGGCTTGGCGCATCGCGCGCAGGCCCTTGAGGGTCAGGTGCTCGGCATCGCCGGGGCCGACGCCCACACCGATCAGGCATCCGCCGCTCACGC
>JBBSNQ010000252.1:0-2859 GCA_038232575.1 Solirubrobacterales bacterium
ATGGAGTACGGAACCGGAGCGATCATGGCGGTGCCCGCGCACGACCCGCGCGACCACGAGTTCGCCGTGCGCCACGGAATCGAGGTGAGGCGCGTCGTTGACGGGGGCGACGAGCTGCCCTACACCGGTGACGGCCCGATGGTGTCCTCCGGCCGCTTCGACGGGCGCCACAACCGCGAGGCCCACGCGGAGATCGTCGAGTGGCTCGCGACCGACGGTCGGGGAGCGCCTGCCGTCAACTACAGGCTGCGCGACTGGCTCGTCTCGCGCCAGCGCTACTGGGGCTGCCCGATCCCGATCGTGCACTGCGGGCGCTGCGGCGCTGTGCCCGTGCCCGACGCCGAGCTGCCCGTCGAGCTGCCGGAGGTCGATGACTACGCGCCGAGGGGCCGCTCGCCGCTTGCGGCCGCCGAGGACTGGGTCGCGACGAGCTGCCCCTCCTGCGGCGGGCCCGGACGCCGCGAGACCGACACGATGGACACCTTCGTCGACTCGAGCTGGTACTTCCTGCGCTACTGCGACGCCCGCAACGACGCGGCGCCCTGGAGTGACGACGCGGTTGCTGCCTGGATGCCCGTCGACCAGTACATCGGCGGCGTCGAGCACGCGATCCTGCACCTCATGTACGCGCGCTTCTTCGCCAAGGCGCTCGCCGATCTCGGCCTGCTCGACGTGCAAGAGCCCTTCGCACGGCTCTTCACGCAGGGGATGATCACGCGTGCGGGAGCGAAGATGTCGAAGTCGCGCGGCAACGTGGTTTCGCCGCGCGACTACGTCGAGCGCTACGGCGCCGACACGCTGCGCTGCTACATCCTCTACGTCGGCCCGCCCGATCAGGACGCCGACTTCTCCGACGAGGGGGTCGGCGGCATGCACCGCTTCCTCGCCCGGCTCTGGCGGCTCGCGGCCGAGGTCGTCGAGCGCGCGCCGACGCCGGCGACGGACGTCGCGTCCGGGCAGGCGGCTGGCGTCCAGCCCGCCGCAGCGACCCCCGCGCTGCGTAAGGCGCACTGGGCGATCGACAAGGTAACCGGGGACCTGGGCGAGCGCTTTGCCTTCAACACGGCGATCGCCGCGGTGATCGAGCTCGTGAACGATCTCTACCGCGAGAAGGAGGCGATGCTCGGCTCGACGGAGGGCACGGCCGAGCTGCGCTTCTGCGTCGCCACCGCGGCCTCGCTGATCTTCCCGTTCGCGCCCCATCTCGGCTCCGAGGCCTACGAGCTGATGACCGGCTCGCGCGTGTGGGAGGAGCCCTGGCCGGAGGCTGACCCGGCCCTGCTCGTGGCCGACACGTTCGAGCTGATCGTGCAGGTGAACGGCAAGCTGCGCGATCGGCTGGAGGCCCCGACGGAGTCCTCGCGGGAGGAGCAGGAGCGCCTGGCGCGCGCGTCGGAGAAGGCGGGCGCTCAGATCGACGGGGGCGAGCTCGTGAAGACCGTCGTCGTGCCGGGAAAGCTCGTCAACTTCGTGGTCAGGTAGGCGCGTGCGGGTAGTGGTCGTCGGCGCCGGGCTGGGCGGTCTGGCGGCCGGCCTGCGGCTGCGCGGCGCCGGACACGACGTCGTCGTCGTCGAGCGGCGCGAGCGCCCCGGCGGGCGCGCCTACAGGCTCGCCGATGGCGGGTACACGTGGGATACCGGGCCGTCTTTGATCACGATGCCGTGGGTGCTCGAGGAGACGTTCGCCGCCGCCGGGCTCGACCTCCACGCCGAGGTGACGATGAGGAGGCTCGATCCCTTCTACCGCATTCGCTGGGCGGGCGATGACCGCTGCCTCGACTTCACCGGCGACCGCGACCGGCTGCGAGCCGAGATCGCGAAGTTCTCGGCGCGCGACGCGGCGGCGCTCGACGGCTTCCTGGCTGCGCTGCGGCCGATCTACGAGCAGGGCATCCTGGCGGCCGGCCGGCGGCCGTTCCTGCGCGCGCGCGAGATGGTCGATCTGCTCCCGACGATGCTGCGTCTGGGCGCGGCGAGGCCGCTCATCCGCTTCGTCGAGCGCCACTTCGAGCACCCGCGCGTGCGCGAGGCGTTCTCCTTCCACTCGCTGTTCATCGGGGGCGATCCCCATCGCGTGCCGGCGATCTACGGGGCGCTCGTCTACCTGCAGGTGATCGACGGCGTCTGGTACACCGACGGCGGCATCTACTCGCTCGTCGAGGCGATGGCGCGCCAGCTGGACGTCCGTTGTGGCTCGGGCGTGGAGCGGATCGAGCACACGGGCGGGAGAGCCACGGGCGTACTGCTCGAGAACGGCGAGCGGATCGATGCCGACGTCGTGGTCTCGAACGCCGACGTGCTCTCCACGCACGAGCTCGTCGGGCGCCGCCGGCCGCTGCGGCGCCTGCGCCCGACCATGTCGTGCTTTCTCCTCTATGCCGGGACCGACCGCCCGTTCCCGGAGCTGCTCCACCACACGTTGCTCGTGGGGGCCGGATATCGCGAGTTCCTCGCCCGCGTGACGCGCGGGTCGGAGCTGCCGGCGACCTTCTCGACCTATGTCCACGCGCCGTCGCGCTCGGAGCCCGCGATGGCGGCCGCCGGCGGCGACTCGCTATCGGTGCTGCTGCCCGTGCCGAACCTCACGGCGGGGATCGACTGGGAGCAGAGCGCCCCGGCGCTGCGCGACGCGCTGCTCGAGGACCTCGAGCAGACGTTCGGCCTCGCGGGTCTCTCGGCGTCGATCCGCGTCGAGCACCGCATGACCCCCGAGGACTTCCGCTCGGAGCTCGGTGCGGTCGACGGCAACGCCTTCGCGGTCGAGCCGACGCTCGCCCAGTCGGCGTACTTCCGCCAGCCCAACCGGGACCGCGCGCTCGGGGGGCTCTACTTCGTCGGCGCGGGCACCCACCCGGGGGC
>JBBSNQ010000253.1:0-2850 GCA_038232575.1 Solirubrobacterales bacterium
GAAGGACGCCGCGGAGGCGGCGGCTCTTGCCCGCATGAAGCGTATCCACCCAGGACAGACGCTGGGCACACACTGGTGTAGTAGCCGCCCGACGCGACAGGGCCACGGGCGAAACTGCATCGTGACCGGGATCACCATGTTCAGGCCGGATGGGACGGTTTGGTGCGTAACCGCAGCCGGTATAAAGGCGACATACAGGCCCCATCGTCGCGACGCCGTGAATCCCTCGCGCCAGATCAAGTTCCTTCGGCTCCTCTACGACCGAAGCCAGTTGGGCTGCGCCAATCTCCCGAACCAGCCCGGTGAAAGCCCCACGGCCGGGCCCTATTAGGGGCCAACCTGGAGCAGCCGACTCCGCGCAGCCTCGCCCTCGACGCTTAGGCGGGAATCGGAGTGCTGGCGGGGCGTGTGGCCGGCGCAGTCGTGCGGCAAACGGCCCGGCGAAGCCTGACAGAATCCTTACACGCCCCGCTGGCTGGCGGTCCGCGCGCCGTTAGGGGTCAGAATCGTCACATGAGCTCTCGCGACTCACGCGGCTCGGTGCTGGTCGTCGACGACGAGCCGACGATCGCCGAGGTCGTCTCCCGCTATCTCGAGCGGGCCGGCTACGCGACGCGCGTGGCGGGCGACGGCAACGAGGCGCTGCGGCTGGCCGGTGAGGAGCGCCCCGACCTCGTCGTGCTCGACATCATGCTGCCGGGCACCGACGGCCTGCAGGTGATGCGGCGCCTGCGCGAGCGCGATCGCATCTCGGTGATCCTGCTGACGGCGAAGGGAGAGCAGACAGACCGGGTCGTCGGCCTGCGCCTCGGCGCGGACGACTACGTCGTGAAGCCGTTCTCGCCCGCGGAGCTCGTGGCACGCGTCGAGGCGGTGCTGCGCCGCGTCGACCCCGCCCCGGCCCACGACGAGCGGCTGGTCTTCGACGGCCTCGAGATTGAGCCCGCGGCTCGGCGCGTGACGATCGACGGCGACGAGGCGGAGCTGACCGTGCGCGAGTACGACCTGCTGCTCTTCCTCGCGCGCCATCCCGGCCAGGTCTTCTCCCGCGACCAGCTGATGGAGCACGTCTGGGACTACTCGTTCTATACGGACACCTCGACGGTCACGGTCCACATGCGCCGGCTGCGCTCGAAGGTCGAGGAGGCGCCCTCGGAGCCCAGGCGGCTGCAGACCGTGTGGGGCGTCGGCTACAGGTTCCAGCCGTGACCGCTCGGCTGAGCCTGCTGCTGCTCGCCGCCGTCGCGTGTATCGGCGGCTTCACGATGGCAGGCGTCTACTACGCGGCGGAGGGGTGGCGCATGGCCGCGCTCCTCCTCGTCACGGGCGGCCCCGTGCTCGTGGTGGCGCATCTCTGCGCCCGCATGCGCGGCCGGATCGGCTCGCTCTCCCGCCAGCTGCTGCTCTCGATCGTCGTCGGCTTCATGGCGGCCGTGCTCGTGATCGGCGTGGTGGCGGCCGATATGTTCGTCTCGCCCCACGACGCCTTCGTGCTCCTGCTCACGCTCGGATTCGGGAGCGCGCTCGCAATCTATTGCGCTCGTGCGCTCACGCGCGGGGCGGTTCAGGACATCGAGACCGTCCGCGACGGGATCCGCGCCGTGGGCGAGGGAGAGCGCGCCCTGCGCATCGAGACGCGCGCCCAGGACGAGATCGCCGAGCTCGCCGAGTCGGCCAACCGCATGATCGAGCGTCTCGGCGAGCAGGAGGCCCGCCGCAGCGCCGCCGACGCCGCCCGCCGCGACCTGATCGCGGCCGTCTCGCACGATCTGCGCACGCCGCTCGCCTCGCTGCGCGTGCTGGCCGAGGCGATCGAGAGCGACGTCGTCGACGCCGAGACGCGCAACCGCTACGTCGGCCAGCTCTCAGTGCACATCCACGCGCTCGGCGACCTGATCGACGATCTCTTCGAGCTCTCGCGGCTCGAGGCGGGCGAGATCCAGTGGACGATGCAGGAGGTGCGCCTCGACGAGCTGCTCGAGGAGACCGTCGAGGCGATGCGCGCGCAGGCCGGCGAGCACAGCGTGCGGACCCTGGCGAGCGTGCCGGCCGACCTGCCCTCAGCCCGGGCCAATCCGGAGAAGCTCCAGCGCGTGCTCTTCAACCTGATCCAGAACGCCATCCGCCACACCCCGCCCGACGGCACCGTCACGGTCGCGGCCGCGTCGAACGGCGACAGCGTCGAGATCGAGGTCGCGGACACGGGCGAGGGTGTTGCCCCCGCCGAGCGCGAGCAGGTGTTCGAGGCGTTCTACCGCGGCGGGCGGGAGTCGCCGCGCACGCGCGCGGGCTCTGGTCTCGGGCTCACGATCTGCCGGGCGATCGTGGAGGCGCACGAGGGCGAGATCTGGCTCGACGAGTCGAACGTGGGCACGCGCGTGCGCTTCACCCTGCCGCGCGCCGTTGCTTCCGTCGCGGCGGGCGGCTCTCCCGGAACGCCCGGTTGAGCAGCGAGCGCGCCTGGCGCGCGACGTTCGGCGAGTCGAGCAGCACCACGCCAAGGCGCTTCCCGCCGCGCTCGACGATCCCCACGTAGCTGTTCCCCGCAGCACGGTTGGTGCCCGTCTTTAAGCCGATCGTGCCCTTGTAGGGCTTGGCGCCGGTGAGCAGTGGGTTAGTCGTGTTCACGTGGAGCTTGCCGCCCTTCACCGGCGCACGCACGCCGGCCGAGGACTTGCGCACGACCTGAGCGATGCGCCACTCGTCCATCGCGATCCGGGAGAGCGCAGCGAGGTCGGCGGCGCACGAGCGGTTGCCGGGCTCGAGCCCGTGGGGCGATACGAAGTGCGTGCAGGTGAGTCCGAGCTGGCGCGCGCGCTCGTTCATCGCGCGGACGAAGCTCCGCTCGGA
>JBBSNQ010000254.1:0-2821 GCA_038232575.1 Solirubrobacterales bacterium
GAGCGCGCGCAGGCGGCCGCGCTCGCGCACCATCGGCGGCGACCCGACGGTTATGTGCAGGTCGGAGGCGCCGAGCTCCATCACCTCGATCAGCACGTCTGCGAAATCGAACTCCATCGCTCTCTTGCTCCTCGCTCGTGTGGGTCCCGGTAGGGGTCGGGTCGGGGGTGTTATCGGCAGCGGCGCCGGGTCACGTGACCCTGGCGACCTCGGCGATCGATGTGACGCCGCTCTTTACCTGGTCGAGGCCGTTCTCGCGCAGCACGCGCATGCCCTGCTCGATCGCCTTCGCCCGGATCACGTCGGCGGAGACGCGCTCGATCGCGAGCGCCCGGATCTCCGGGGAGACCGACATCACCTCGTAGACGCCGATCCGGCCGCGGTAGCCGGTGCTGCGGCAGCGCACGCAGCCGACGGGCTCGTAGGCCTCGATGTCGTCCTCGACCCCCTCGAAGCCTGCTGAGCGCAGCGCCTCGGCGTCGAGCGTCGTCGAGCGCTTGCAGTGCCCGCAGAGCTTGCGCGCGAGCCGTTGGGCGACGATGCAGTCGACGGCGGACGCCGTCAGGAAGGGCTCGACGCCCATCTCCGTCAGCCGCGGAATCGCCGAGGGCGCGTCGTTGGTGTGCAGCGTCGAGAGCACGAGATGCCCGGTCAGGGCCGACTCGATAGCGATCTTCGCGGTCTCGGCGTCGCGGATCTCGCCGACCATGATCACGTCCGGGTCGGCGCGCAGCATCGAGCGCAGCCCGGTGGCGAAGGTGAGGCCCGCCTTGCCGCTCACCTGCAGCTGATTGACGCCGGCGAGCTGGTACTCGACCGGGTCCTCGATCGTGAGCACGTTCTTCTCGGTCGAGTCGATCCCGCTCAGAGCGCCGTAGAGAGTCGTCGACTTACCCGAGCCGGTCGGGCCGGTGACGAGGATCGCGCCGTGGGACTGGCCGAGCGAGCGGTCGAAGCGGGTCCGCCCGTCGGCGGGCATGCCGAGCGCGTCGAGGTCAAGCAGCGACTCGTCCTTGTCGAGCAGGCGCATGACGATTCCCTCGCCGAGCACTGACGGCATCGTCACGATGCGGACGTCGACCGAGTGCCCCTCCATGCGCAGGCCGACGCGCCCATCCTGGGGCAGGCGGCGCTCGGCGATGTCGAGGTCGCCCATGATCTTCACGCGCGAGACGACACCGGGGACCATCCGGCGCGGGATCGTCGTCATCTCCGCGAGCACGCCGTCGATGCGGAAGCGCACGCGCATGTCCTTGGCGTGCGGCTCGAAGTGGATGTCCGAGGCGCCGGTCTTGACGGCCTGGGTTATGACCGAGTTGACGAGCCGGATGACCGGCGCGTCCTCGTTCGCCGCGTAGATCTCGTTGACGAGCTCGGGGCCTTCGCGCTCGTCCTCCTCGGTGGCGTTCGCGACGGCCTCGTCGAGGCGGTTCATCGGCGCGGCGAGGGCGGCGACGTCCTCGGCCGCCGCGACCGCGGGGCGGATATCGTGGCGGGTGAGCAGCTTGAGGTCGTCGAGCGCGAGTACGTTCGAGGGGTCGGCCATCGCGACGAGCAGCTGACCGTCGCCGATGTAGCCGATAGGCGTCGCGCTGTAGCGCTTGGCGGTCTCCGGCGCGAGCAGGTTGACGGCGCCCAGGTCGACTTTGAAGGTCGTCAGGTCGACGTGGTCCATCCCGAAGCGCTCCGCGAGCGCGCGCGCGAGCTGGTCGGAGCTGAGCGCCCCCGAGGATACGAGCGCCTGCCCGAGCCGCGTGCCCGACTCGCGCGCGGCGGTGGCGATCTCCTCGACCTGCTCGTAGGGCGCGAAGCCGAGCTCGACGATCGTCTCGCCGAGCGTCTTCGAGCTGCGCCCGCGACGGCTGGGTGGGGTTACGCCGGGGAGGTCGAGAGCCGAGAGTGAGGCGATGGCCCGCGATCCCTGGGCGGCGGCGGCCGGGCGGGGCAACGGCCCCTCCTCGCCCTCGACGGTGAGCTCGATCTCGTCTGCGGGCGCCGACGCGCCGTTCTGCTGCAGCTCCGGGTGCTCCCCGCTGCGGGCCTCCTCCTCGGCCCGGCGGTCCTCGCCGCGGCGTTCCTCGGTGCGGCGATCCTCATCGCTGCGCCGGTCCTCATCGCTGCGCCGGTCCTCATCGCTGCGCCGGTCTTCGTCGCTCCGCCGATCCTTTGTCGGACGCAGGCTCACATCGCGTTCGAGCAGCTCGACCAGGCGGTTGCGGCTCATCGAAGCGCGTCCTTGACGTGCTGGCGCAGTGAGCCCGGGTCGACGTAGCCCTCGAGCAACCGCACCTCGCCTTCGTCGTTGACGATCACTGTCGAGGGCGCACGCGAGACGCCGACCGAGGCCACGAGCTGCCCGTAGTCGCCGAGGTTGGCGACGCGGTCGGTGAAGACCGAGACGCGGCGCTTGCCGGTCTTGATCGAGCGCGCTCCCTTGAGCGTCGCGCTGTCGTCAGCCGAGTCGCGCTGGGTGAAGAGGAAGACGACAACCTTGTCGCGCTCGAGCGCGCGCTTGACGCGCGGCGGCAGGCCCTCGAGGCCGGCCAGCGCCTCGGCGGCGGGATCGGCCTTGGCCTGGCCCGCCTTGGAGCCGCTCTGCTGCGAGGCCGAGGGCGCGCCGCCCGGCTTGGACGCGGTCGGGGCGACGCCCGCCTGGGTCGGAGCGGTCGCGGACGGGGCGGGTGCCGACGGAGCGGCCGGGACCGGAGGGGCTGCCGCCTCCTCGGTCGCGCCACCGCGCGTCGCGAAGAAGGTCACCGCGATCAGAATCGCGCCGACCAGGGAGAAGATCAGTGGCCGTGAGATGGTCACACGGCTCCTA
>JBBSNQ010000255.1:0-2792 GCA_038232575.1 Solirubrobacterales bacterium
ACGATGCCCCAGAACAGAAGCCGTGCGCGATGCGCCTGCGGAACGCCGAAGTAGGAGAACAGCAGCAGGAAGACGAACAGGTTGTCGAGCGAGAGCGAGCGCTCGATCAGGTAGACGGTCGCGTAGAGAACGCCCTCGTTGACGTCCCCGAGCAGGACGACCGGGATGATCGCCAGCAGGCTGAGCACGAGCCAGCCGATCGACCAGATCGCCCCCTCCCGCATCCCCGGCTCGCGGCCGCGGGCGAAGAAGCGCAGGTCGATCAGCAGCAGCACCACTAGCGCAACGACCAGGGCGCCCCAGGCGGCGAAGGTGGAGACCATCGAGGCGACCCTAGTGCCTAGACTGACCCCCGATGCGCACGCGCTCGTTCGGCAGCACCGACCTCCGCACCTCGGAGATCGCCTTCGGCACCTGGGCGCTCGGCTCGGACTGGTGGGGCGAGACCGACGACCCCGATCGCCTGATCGGCCGCGCGCGCGAGCTCGGCGTCAGCTTCTTCGACACCGGCGATGCCTATGGGCAGGGCCTGAACGAGGAGATCGTCGGCCGCGCGCTCGCCGGGGCGGAGCGCGACTCGATCCAGATCGCGACCAAGTTCGGCTACGAGCTCGACTCCGAGCGCGTCCGCCACGCCGAGGGCGAGCGCCCGCAGGACTTCTCGCCTGCGCACGTCCGCCGTGCGCTCGAGCAGAGCCTGCGCCGACTCGGCACCGACTTCGTCGACCTCTACCAGCTGCACAACCCGCGCATGGATGCGATCGAGCGCGACGATCTCTACGCAGAGCTCGAGGCGCTGCGCGGCGAGGGCAAGCTGCGCCACTACGGGGTCGCGCTCGGACCGGCGATCGGCTGGCGCGACGAGGGCCTGACGGCGCTCGAGCGGCGCGAGATCGCCTCGCTGCAAACCGTCTACAACCTGCTCGAGCAGCAACCGGGAAGCGCCTTCCTCGACGAGGCGCGATCGGCGGGCGCGGGGATCATGGCCCGCGTGCCGACCGCGAGCGGCCTGCTCGACGGCCACTTCACGCCCGAGACCACATTCTCCGGCAACGACCACCGCCGCCACCGCAAGCGCGAGTGGCTGATCGAGGGCCTGAAGAAGGTCGAGCAGCTGCGCTTCCTCGCGATCGACGGCGAACGGACCATGACCCAGGCGGCGCTCAAGTTCATCCTCGCCCAGGAGGGGATCGCGGCCGTGGTCCCGACCGTGACGACCGTCGCGGAGCTCGAGGAGCTCGCCGGAGCCTCGGAGGCCCCCGACCTCACGCGGGAGGAGCTCGAGCGAATCGGCGAGCTCTACGCGCGCGACTTCGAGCTCGCGGGCGCGAGCGCCTAAGCCGCCCAGGTCTCGCGAGCCCGGGCCCCGTCACGAAGCGCCGAGCTCCGCTTGGTCCGCGAGAACGGCAAGTGGAAGGATGGCCAGTGAGCAATAGCGAGCGTCAGCCGGCAGCGGCAGCGCCGGCGGCAGGAGCCGCGGCGGCGCCGGCGGCAGCGGCGGCGGCGGCGCTCGAGCCTGACGAGCCCGAGCGGCAGCTGACGATGGTTCGCCGCCTTGCGATCGTCGACGTTCTCCTGCTGGCCGTGCTCGTTCCGTGCTCGCTGGCGAATCTCGAGATCCCGGTGGCGATCTTCGGAGCGCTGCACGGCGGACTGTTCCTGACGCTCGTAACCGTCGTCGGCGCGGGCGCGAGCGAGCGCCTCTGGAGCTGGTGGTTCCCGGTCGTCATCGTCGTAACGGGCGGAGCGGTGGGCGCGCTCGCCGGCGAGCGAGTGCTCGCCCGGCGGCTCTCCGCTCGATAGCGGCCATGACTTTCCTCCAAGGGCCGATCCTCGTGCTGCACGTCGCCTCGGTCGTCGTCGCCTTCGGTGCGATCGCGCTCCACCCGTTCGTGCTCGTCCGCGTCCGGTGCGAGGACCGTCGGGCGCTGCCCGCGCTCCATCGCGCACTGAGGCGGC
Source organism: Solirubrobacterales bacterium (assembly GCA_038232575.1). Taxonomy (GTDB): domain Bacteria; phylum Actinomycetota; class Thermoleophilia; order Solirubrobacterales; family Thermoleophilaceae; genus JACCZP01. Next base: position 1,960 of record JBBSNQ010000255.1, read on the forward strand.
TCGGGACGCTCGTGGTGACCCCCGCGGCCACGCTCGTGCTGCTGACCGGGAGCTACCTGGCGACGGTGGGCGGCTACTGGGGCGAGCTCTGGGTGAGCCTCCCGCTCTCGGTCGTCGTGTTCGTCCTCGGTCTGCTCGACGCGTTCTTCGCGCCCACGGAACGCCGCCTCGAGGCTCTGGCAACGGCAAGCGCCGCGAGCGAGACGCCCTCCGAAGCGCCGAATGCCTCCGCCGCCTGGACCGCCTCCGCCGCCCGGACCGCCTCTGCCGCCCGGACCGCCTACGACGCGCTTGCGGGCCGGCTGATGGCCGTCAGCTATATCGCGAGCGCGGCCATCGTCGTCGCGCTCGCCCTGATGGTCCTGAAGCCCTCTTAGCGTGACCCGAGCACTTGCGAAATCGGGACCCTCGGGAGACCGGGACGCCCGGGACATCGGGACCGGCAATCGGCCAGAAAGCGCCCCCGTACATGCAAAAGTCGACACTCGATGATGCCTCGACGGCAAGTGTCGAGAAATGCATGACCTTCATGCATAAGTCGACACTCGACATCTGGATGTCGCCGAATGCGATGTTATGCATGTTCGGCGCAGTTGAAGATGCGCCGCCCGAGCGTGGCGATCCGCTGTCGCGGGCCGACAGCGGAGGGACGCACTGCGGCTAGGGCGAGCCGCTGCCGCCGGAGCCGCTGCCGCCACCGCCGGAGCCGCCGCCCAGGCCACCCGGACCGCCCGGGGCGCCACCGCCGCCCAGACCGCCGGGCCCGCCCGGGGCACCCGGCCCGCCTGGGGCGCCGCCCTGACCGCCGCCGAGCGCCCCCAACAGCTCCTGGA
>JBBSNQ010000256.1:0-2792 GCA_038232575.1 Solirubrobacterales bacterium
CGACCACGCCGCCATCGGCGACCTGCCCGCCGCCCTCGGCGTAGAACGGGCTCTCCTCGAGCTTGGCGAGGTAGCGGCCGTCCGCGCGCTCGAGCGCGGCAATCACCGTGTCCGCCTCGAGCGACTCGTAGCCGACGAAGCGGGTCGGCCCCGCCGTACGTGTGAAGTCAAGTACGCGCTCATGCGCAGGACCGGCGTGCTGCTCGCGCCGCGCCCCGCCCCGGGCCACCTCGCGCGCGTGGTCCATCAGCTCATCGAAGCCCTGGTCGTCGACCGCCAGCCCCTCGCCGGCGAGCAGCTCCTGGGTCATCTCGAAGGGAAAGCCGTAGGTGTCGTGCAGGCGGAAGGCGTCCTCAGCCGGCACCCACGAGCTGCCCTGGCCCTTGGTGCGGCGCACGATCTCGGCGAGCAGGCGCTCCCCCTGAGCGAGCGTGCGGCCGAAGCCCTCCTCCTCCGCGGCCGCCCAGCCCGCCACGGTCTCGGCCTCGGTACGCAGCTCGGGGTACGCAACGCTCATCGTCTCCGTCACGCGCGCGCACAGGCGCTCGAGGAACGGCTCGTCGAGCCCGAGCACGCGGCCCTGCTGGATCGCGCGGCGCATGATGCGCCTCAGCACGTACCCGCGGCCCTCGTTCGAGGGCACGACACCGTCGGCCATCAGGAAGGTCATGCCGCGCCCGTGATCGGCCAGGACGCGCAGGGCGCGGGTCGCTTCAGGCGTCTCGCCGTGGGAGCGGCCCGAGAGCTCCTGCCCCAGCTCGATCAGCGGCCGGAAGTGGTCGGTCTCGTAGACCGAAGGCACGTCCTGGAGGATCGCCGCCAGGCGGTCGAGCCCGAGGCCCGTGTCGATGTTACGCGCGGGGAGCGGCGTGACGGAGCCGTCGTCCTCGAGCTCGTACTGCATGAAGACCAGGTTCCAGAACTCCAGGAAGCGCTCGCTGTCGTCGCCGGGCAGGTCGCCCTCGGCCCCGAACTCGAGCCCACGATCGAGGTAGAGCTCCGAGCACGGACCCGACGGCCCGGTCGAGCCCGCCTGCCAGTAGTTCTCGCCGCGCCCGAGGCGGACTATGCGCTGGTCGGGCACGCCGACGGCGCGCCAGCACTCGATCGCCTCCTCATCGGCGTCGAGCCCCAGCTCCTCGTCGCCGCCGAAGACCGTGATCCAGATCGAGGCTGGGTCGAACCCGAAGCCGCTCGTCGAGAGCTCCCACGCGGCCTCGACCGCTCCCTGCTTGAAGTAGTCGCCGAAGGAGAAGTTGCCGAGCATCTCGAAGAACGTCAGATGTCGCGCGGTTCGTCCGACCTGTTCGATGTCGGGCGTGCGAAAGCACTTCTGGCACGACGTGAGCCGCGGATGCGGAGGCGCCTGCTCGCCACTGAAGAACGGCTTGAACGGCTGCATGCCGGCGGTCGTCAGCAGCACCGACGGATCGTGGCTCCCCGGCACGAGCGAGCCCGACTGCACACGACGATGGTCGCGCGCCTCGAAGAACCCCAGGAACGTCTCGCGGATCTCGGCTGCGTTCACGCGTCAGGGATTCTAGGTAGCGGCACGAGGCTCGCTCCCGAAGGCGCGCCGGTCACGCTTGCGCGCTGCATGAAACTCCCGTTGCAGTGCGACTGCCTTTTCGGCCAGCAGCCTAGTCTGCCCTGCAAGCAGGGGATATTCTTCTGCGTCCAGCCGAGGGGGGCCCGCGGGGAGCGGGCGACTTCGAAGCTTGGACGCCGATTGAGGAAGCAGGAGAGCCGTGACCGCCCGCACCGAGCTCGAGATGCTTAAAGCGCAGCTCACCGAACTCAGGTTCGATCTGACGAGCGCGCTCGTGCGCGCGCTCGAGCTGCGCGAGCCGCGAACGGCGAGCCACGGGCTCGAGGTCGCCCGCTACGCGCGTGAGCTCGCGCGGCGGATGGGGCTCAGCGAGGCACGTCAGGCGCTCGTGCACACCGCCGCGCTGCTGCACGACATCGGCAAGCTGATGCTGTCCGACCGGATCCTCGCGGGCGAGGTGCCGCTGGGAGAGGAGGACTGGCAGCTGATCCGCATGCACCCCCACGAGGGGGCGCGGGTCGTTTCCGGACTCGAAGGCTACGGCGAGGTCGCCGACATCGTCGTCGCACATCACGAGCGCCTCGACGGCCTCGGGTATCCGTGGGGCCTCGAGGGTGAGGAGATACCGATCGAGGCGCGCATCATCTCGGTCCCCGACTGCTACGACGCGATGACCGCGCGCCAGTCCTACCGCGACCCCGTCAGCTCCGGCCAGGCCCTCACCGAGCTCGAGCGCGTGGCCGGGAGTCAGCTCGATCCCGACGCCGTCGAGGTGTTCGGGAATCTCCTCGCCGAGGACACCCCGGGCTCGAGCCGGCTGGACGAGGTCCTCGGCTGGAAAGAGCCGCGGCGAGAGGCCAACTGCCGTTGGCCGGCGGGACGCCAGGATCTGGCGGACTAGAAAGCGCTGATCGTCCGGGGCGGTGCCTACGGCCCGCTCGTGCGCGAGAAGCGCGACTTCTTCTCCGCGTACATCACGCGGTCCGCGAGGTGCAAGGCCTGGTCCGACGACGATGAGTCGGCGAGTCCACCGAACCCGAGCGAAACGTCGACCGTCGCGGACCGCTCGCTCATCTTCTCGCGCAGGACCCTGCGGGCGCGGTCACAGTAGGCGGCGGCCTCACGGCCTCCCTCGCAGCCGACGAGCAGGACGCCGAACTCGTCGCCTCCGAGCCGGCCGACGATGTCGGTGCCGCGGGCGGCCGACGCGAGGGCGTCAGCGACATCCTTCAGCAGGACATCG
>JBBSNQ010000257.1:0-2784 GCA_038232575.1 Solirubrobacterales bacterium
CGGGAGCGACGTCGAGGGGAGCAACTTCCTCATCTTCGAGGTCAACGGGTGGCACAACATCGTCCACATCCTGAGCGGCGCCGTCGGGCTGCTCGTCATGGGCAGCGCCTCGGGCGCGCGCATCTACGCGCTCGGCTTCGCCGCGGTCTACCTGGTGGTGATGATGTGGGGCTTCATCGACGGCAACTCCGTGCTCGGACTGATCCCGGTCAACTCCGCCGACAACTTCCTGCACCTGAGCATCGCGGCGGTCGGCTTCTACGCCGGGCTCGCCTCACCGACGACGATGGGATCGGGACAGGCGGCGACACGGTAGGGCCTTCCTCGCAGACGCCCCCCGCGCCGGCTGCCGGCGCGGGGCCGCCGGCTCATCTCTCCCTCTATCGGGCGGTGCTGCTCGCCGCCGGCCTCGTCGTGCTCGCGCTCATCTTCCGCGCGCTCGCGACGCTGCTGCTCGGCGTCCTGATCACCGTCATCATCGCCATACCGCTGTCCGGCGCGGCCACATGGCTCGGACATCACCGCGTGCCGCGCCCACTCGGAGCTGCGCTCGCACTGCTCGCAGGGCTCGCCGTCGTCGGTGGCATCGGCGCGCTGCTCGTGCCGCGCTTCGTCGCCGAGGGCCAGGTTCTGATCGACCAGCTTCCCGCGATCGCCCAAAGCCTGCAGGCACGGCTCGCGGAGCTCACGGGCATCGACCCCGGCATTCTCGGCGAGCGGTTCCAGCGCTCGGTCAACCGCTACGCACAGCAGCCGCTGCGGCTCGCGGCTCCGATCGCCTCGATCGGACTCAGCTTGGCGGCCGCCCTCATCTCGCTCGTGCTCGTGCTGCTGACCGCCTACTTCGCGGCCGCCCGGCCCGATCCGCTGGTGCGGGGAGCCCTGCGGCTCTTCCGCCCGCCGCAACGTCGGCGGGTGCGCGAGGTGATGGAGCGGCTGCGCACCTCCTGGCTCGGGTGGATGCGCGGCGTCGGTATCGAGATGCTCGTCCTCGGCGTGCTCCTCTATGCGGGTCTCTCGCTTGTCGGGCTCGAGTTCGCCCTCTACCCCCCCTTCCTGTTCGCATTCACGGACTCGCCCGAGCAGGCGCTGCTCGTCCTGCTCGTCTACGTCGCCGCACAGCAGATCGAGGGCAACGTGCTCGTGCCGGTGATCATGTCGAGGACCGTCAAGATCCACCCCGCGGTCATAGCCGTCGGCGTCGTGGTGGTCGGCGAGCTGCTCGGCGTGATCGGCCTGGCAGTCGCGGTGCCGATCATCGCCGCCACCCAGATCCTGGTCGAGGAGCTGTGGACGCGGCCGATGGAGGCGCGCAGCCCGGCGCAGGCGCCCAGCTCGGCGCAGGCGCCCAGCCCCTCCGAACCGGCCAGCGAGGGCGCCTCAGCCGGTCCAGCGCGATAGCCGCCGCAGCGCCGGGATGCTCGCGAGGATGCCCGCGCTCGAGACGACGAACAGCGCCGTGTAGCCCTCCGTCGACTCGAACAGCGCTCCGGAGGCCTCGATCGCGCCGCCCGCTGCCAGCGGGCCGAGCAGGACGCCGACGCCGCGACTCGCCGCGAAGACGCCGGTGGCGGTGCCGTGCTCGTCGTCGTGCATAAGCCCCATCAGCAGCGAGTAGGGCAGCGTGATGAGCACGACCGCGGCAAACGCGGTCAGGAATATCAGCGGGAAGGCCCAGGGCGAGACGGTCACAAGCGGCGTGAGCAGACCGATGCCGAAGACCCAGGCCGCGATCTCGATCACCCTGCGGTCCCCGAACCTGTCGCTCGCCCAGCCGCTGAGCGGCGCGGCGACGAGCGCGGCTCCGGCGACCGTCGCCAACACGATCGAGGCGAAGCCCAGCGAGCGCCCGAGCCCGACTGTGAGAAAGAGCACAACGAACGTCTTGAGCGCCGCGACCGTGAACTCCCACAGGGAGTTGGCCGCGAACATCCAGCGCATCTCGGCGCGGTCGCGCAGGAGCGAGAGCGCCGCGGTGAGGTTCTCGTCCGCTCCGCCCGGCACGTCGAACAGCGTGGTCCGCGCCCTCACGAGCGCCAGCGTGAGCGCGGGCAGTGCTGCCGCCGCGACGACGAAGGGCAGCGGCTGCCAGAGGCCGAGCAGCACACCGCCGCCCGCCATGCCGGCGCCGAGCCCCGCCGATCGCCAGGTTCCCTGAACGCCGACGGCGCGCCCCCGCATCCGCGCCGGGACGACGTCGGGGTAGAGCGAGCGGTAGGAGGTGTAGTAGGAGAAGTAGCCGGCGTAGAAGACGATCAGGGCGAGCGCGATCCCGAGCAGCGAACCGACGATCGGCATCGCCACGAGCGCGAGCGCCGCGAGCACCGCGCCGGCGAGCACGAAGGGCACGCGTGGACCGAACCGCGTCTCGATTCGGTCCGACCAGGCGCCGACGAGCGACGGCACCAGAAGCGCGAAGGCGCCCTCGCCGCCGATCAGCAGCCCGGCGATGCCCGGCCCCGAGCGCCGCTCGATCAACACCGGCAGGTAGGTCGAGACGACCGTCGAGGCAAGCGCGAGGCCGAAGGCAGGCAGGCCGAGCAGCACGAGGAACCCGAGCTGCCCGTCGAGCCCGTTCCGGTGCTCACTGTCCCTGGCTTCGGTCTGTGCGGGTTCGGCCTCGGCCTCGGCGCTCACGACGCGGAGACCGCGACATCGGCGATCAGCTTGCGCGCGCTCATGGCTCGACCGTAGCGGCAGCGGACATCCGTCAGCTCCCTGGACCAGCTGTGGTCAAAGCGCCGTGGCCCGAGTAGCTTGCGTAGGGTTCATGGGCTTTGACCA
>JBBSNQ010000258.1:0-2763 GCA_038232575.1 Solirubrobacterales bacterium
GCCGGGGTCGAGCGGCGCGTTCGGATCGAGCGGCTGGGGCTGGGGTGTGGCGCCAGCACCGCGGCGTGCGCTCTTCGCGGCGTTGATCACGGGGCCGACCCTGTACGGCTTGATGTCGGTGTGGTTGTTGCCGCAGCCGAGTGACTCGTGGTCGACGATCCCCGAGCGCACGATCCGGCAGCCCTTCGTTGCGCCGTAGCGGAGCGGTATGCCCCAGCGCCTGGCGGCGTCCGACACCGTGAGCCCGAGCTTGCGCATGCCGGGGCCGTTCCCGGCTCCGGCGTACGTCAACTCGCGGCCGGTGTTGATGACCTCCCACGAGATCGACCACGGGTTGAACGCTCCCTGAGTCCACGCCTTGGCGCCCTCGGAGACGATGTAGTTGCAGTTGCCCTCTGCGTCGCTGACGTAGTTGGACGAGGCGCGAGACCGAGCGCGGTTGAAGAAGTTCGTGATCCCGTCGACGTCGCCGGGCCCGAAGCGGTTCGGCGAGACCGTGAAGTGCATGACGAGCAGCGCGGGGCGTGCGCCGCCGCGCGAGGAGCGATTGCGGACGAAACGGGTCCGGCAGCCGCGCTGGGAGGTCACCGCACCGGCGCCCCTGAGGACGGCGGGCACCGCGTCCGGCCCGCGCGTCGTGCGCTCGGCGGCCCGCTCGGAGACGCTTGCGTCACGCGCGGCCCGCACCGGGGAGCGGCCGGCGCGCTCGCTGCGCAGATCCACGTGGGGCGCGTTGCCGCGCTCGGGCTGGGAGGCCTCCCGCTCGACGGCGCGCAGGGTCGCCGCCCGCGCGCGCTCGTAGGCGCCACTGTCGTCGCCCCCGCCGGCGAGAGCCGCGTCACCGCCGGCGACGGCGAGTCCGGAAAGCACGAGTGCGAATGCGGCGAGCTTGGAGTTCATCGTTCTCCCTTCGGCAAGTCGGCTGCTTGGGGCGGAGCCCGTCCGGGTGGCCTGCCCCGGACCCGCGCCGGGGCGTCGCGCAACCCCGGAGAACGGGCGCGTGCGAGTTCAGTCAAAAGGCCCAAACACCGCGAATCGCCGTTTGCTGCGGTGCTCGGATCGACTTCCCGTCCAGCTGTCTGGAGTCGGCTGCCCTTTCCGCTAGTCGACCAGCGTGCCGAGCGCCGCCCGCGCCGGCCGCACCAGCACGCGCTGCCCAACCTCGTAGAGGGTCAGCGAGGGCAGCTGCACGAGCACGGTCCGGCCGCCCTCGTGGCGGAGCCGGTAGAGCACGTCGTGGCCGCGAAACTCGCGGTCGATCACCTCGGCGTTGCCGAGCTCGTCGGCGCGCAACTCGAGCTGCTCCGGCCGCACCGCCATGTGCACCGAGCCGCCCGCGGATGCGGGCTGGGCGTACTCGGCGGGCGCGAGGTCGAAGCGCCCGAGCTCCGTCTCGACGCGGTCGCCGCGAGCAAGCCCCGCGAGCACGTTGACCTCGCCGAGGAAGCCCGCCGTCCAGCGGTCGGCGGGACGCGCGTAGACCTCCTCCGGAGGGCCGACCTGCGTGAGCTCGCCGTCGCGCATCACCGCCACGCGATCGGCGAGCGAGAGCGCCTCCTCCTGATCGTGGGTCACGAGCAGTGCGGTCGCCTCCGCGTCGCGCAGGATCAGCTCGACCTCGCGGCGCAGGCTCGCCCGCAGCGGCGCGTCGAGGCTCGAGAAGGGCTCGTCGAGCAGCACGACGGAGGGCCGCGTGGCGAGCGCGCGCGCGAGCGCGACACGCTGGCGCTCGCCGCCGGAGAGCTCGTGCGGGTAGCGATCGCCCTTGTGGTGGAGGCCGACGAGCTCGAGCGCGCGACGCGCGGCCGAGCGCTCCTCGCGGCGCGCGGCCGAGCGCCCGCCGCCGCGCACGCCGAAGCCGACGTTGCCCTCGACGGAGAGGTGCGGGAAGAGCGCGTCCTCCTGGAAGACCATGCCGACGCGGCGGCGCTCCGGGGCGATCCACCGGCGCGGCCCGGCGACCGCCTCTCCGCTGACGGCAACGGTGCCGCCATCAGGGCGCTCGAAGCCCGCGATCAGCCGCAGCAGCGTGCTCTTGCCGCAGCCCGACGGGCCGAGCACGGCGAAGAGCTCGCCGGTGCGCACCGCGAGCGAGACGCCGGCGACCGCGCGCGTGGCGCCGAAGGATCTTGAGACGCTGTCGAGCTCGACGCTCATTAGGGTTGCCTAATTAGGGTACCCTAACTCCGCCGCGCACGGCGGCCGGAGGCCCGGCAGGCACTCGCCGCAAGGTTCCCGCTACCGAGGAGATTCGATGTCCCGCACCCGCAAGATCCTGATCGCGCTCGCCGTCGTCGCCGTCGGCGTGGTCGCACTGGCCGGCACCGTAGTGGCGTCGCGGCGGGGCGACGACTCCGCCCTCGTCGTCTACACCGCGCGCCTGCACTACGGCGAGGAGGCCGCGTTCCGGAAGTTCACCGAGCGTACGGGCCAGCAGGTCGAGCTCTTCGGGGGGTCGGGGCCCGAGCTGAACGAGCGCCTGCGGGCGGAGGGCGCCGCGTCGAAGGCCGACGTCCTGATCACCGTCGACGCCGGCAACCTGCTGCAGGCAAAGCGCGCGGGACTGCTCGAGCCGCTGCGCTCGCGCGTGCTCGAGCGCAACGTACCGGCCGAGCTGAGGGACCCGGGAGGCCAGTGGTTCGGGCTCACGACGCGTGCACGCACGATCATGCGCAGCACCGAGCGCGTGCCGGCGCGCGAGGCCCCGCAGACCTACGAGGCCCTCGGGGACCCGCGCTTTGAGGGCAGGCTCTGCCTGCGCAC
>JBBSNQ010000259.1:0-2749 GCA_038232575.1 Solirubrobacterales bacterium
CCCGCCCTCGAGCAGCAGCGACTGAACCTTTCGTGCGCCGAGCTCCTCGAGCGCGCCGCAGACGCGCGCGCTCTCGTCCTCGCCTACGACGGCGACCACATCGACGCCAGCCGCCGCGAGCGCCTGGGTGGCCGTGGACGACGCCCCGCGCGAGCAGATGAGCACTACGGGCGCCTCGCTGGCGGAGCGCACGAGCCGGCTGGCCACCGGCAGGCGCGCCTCGGCGTCGAAGACGACGCGCCGCGGCTGGCTGCTCACGCCCTCGATTCGAGCCGTGAGCTCTGGGTCGTCGGCGATCGCGGTGCCGATGCCCACCGCAACGGCGTCCGCCTCTGCGCGCCAGCGGTGCGCCCGCGCGCGACTTGCCTCACCTGATATCCACTTCGAGTCGCCCGCCGTCGTCGCCACGCGCCCATCGATCGTCATCGCCGACTTGAATACGACGAGCGGCCGGCCGGTCCGCGAGTGCTTGCGAAATGGCTGGTTCAGCAGGCGGGCCGCCTGCGCGAGCGCCTCGGGCGCCAGCTCGACCGCCACACCCGCGTCGCGCAGGATGCCCACACCGCGACCCGCACCGCGGGGGCTCGGATCGTCGGAGGCGATCACGACGCGTGCGATGCCGGCGTCGAGGATCGCCTCGGTGCACGGCGGAGTGCGGCCGCTGTGGGCGCAGGGCTCGAGCGATACGTACAGGGTCGCCCCGGCGGGATCCTCGCTGCACGCGTCGAGCGCGGCCCGCTCGGCGTGGGGCTCACCGGCTGCGAGATGGAGACCCTCACCGAGCCGGCGGCCGTCCCTTGCGACCACCGCGCCGACAAGCGGGTTGGGAGCCGTCCGGCCGCGCGCCTGCGCGGCGAGGTCGATCGCTCTGCTGAGGTGGCGCAGGTCGTGCGCGGTTCCCGTCACCTGGGCCATGGGGAGCACTCCGAGCCCCGGGGTTGACTGGCGGATCAACTCTAGCGCTAACGTCTCGGATGCCCGTGCCGCGCCCGCGCGTCTCGCCCGTCTACCTCGTACTCGCAGGCCTGGCGGCAGCCGGCCTGCTCCTCCGCCTGGTCAACAACGACTACGGCCTGCCCTACGTGTACAGCGCCGACGAGGGATCGCACTTCGCGGCGCGTGCGGTGGCGATGTTCGGCGGCGACGCCAACCCCGGCTACTTCCAGAACCCCTCCGCCTTCACCTACCTCTTCTACGCGGCGCTGTGGGTGCGCAACGCCGGCCTCTGGCCGCTCGGGCCCTACGGCGACGTCGCCCGCCAGTACGCCGTCGACCCGACGGCCGTCTACCTCACCGGACGCGTCCTCGCGGCGCTGCTCTGCACGCTCGGCGTGCTGGGGGTCTTCTGGCTCGGGCGGCGCCTCTTCGACGCGCGCACGGGCATCGCGGCGGCGGCAATCATGGCCGTCTCCTTCCTGGCTGTCGTCTACTCGCGCATCGCGGTCACCGACGTCGGCGTGCTCCTGCCGATCGCCCTCTCCGTGCTCGGAGCGGTTCGCGTCTACGAGGACGGGCGTCTGCGCCACTACCTGCTCGCGGGCGGAGCGGCGGGCATCGCGATCGGCTTCAAGTACACGGCCGGGCTCGTGCTCCTCTCGCTGATCCTCGCGGCCGTGCTGCGCGCGCGGGGGGCGGCGCCCGCCGGCGCCGACGCGGAGCCGGGCGCCCTGGGGAGGGTGATCGGCCGCCGCCTCGGTCTACGGGGCCGCGCGGCGGCCGGGCTCGTCATCGGCTTGACGCTGGCGGCCGCCACCCTGCTGCTTACGACCCCATACCTGCTGCTCGACTTCGAGACCGCTCGCCATCAGATCCTGAGCCAGGCCGAGACGGCGAGTGGCTTCGAGAAGGTGGGCCAGGGCAGCGAGCCGGGGCTCTTCTACTACCTGCGCTCGGTCGGATGGGGCCTCGGACTCGTGCCCGCCCTGCTCGTCATCTACGGCGGCGTCCTCGAGTATCGGCGCGACCGGCTGCGCACCGCGGTGCTCGCCATCTACCCGCTCGCCCTGCTGCTCTTCCTGAGCGTGCAGGCGCGCTACTTCGGGCGCTGGTTCCTGCCGGCCTACCCCGTGCTCGTGCTGCTCGCGGGCGTCGGCTGCGCGCGGCTCGCCGAGCTGATCCGGATCGGTGGATGGCGACCGCAAACCGCTTTGGCGCACACCGCCGTGCTGGCGGGCGTCGTCCTCGTCGCAATCGCCCAGCCGCTCGCGGCCGACCTGCGCAGCGCGAGCGTGCTCGGTCGAACGGACACGCGCCTCGTGGCGCGCGCGTTCCTCACGGAGCGCCTCGACCTGAGCGCACGTGTCGTGATCGAGCCGGGGGTGCCCTCGCGCTACTACCGGCGGCGAGCGCACGATCCGCCGGCGGAGCGCAAGCCGCGCAGGCGCAAGGTCTTCGTGCGCGGCTTCATCAAGGAGAACCGCGAGTCGCGGCTCGACTACTCGAAGACGCTCACTCCCGAGTTGATCGACCTCTACCGGCGGACCGGCTTCTGCACCGTGATGACGATGAGCCTGCTGCGGGGGCGCGCCGAGCGCGACGAGTCACCGCAGGCGCTCGCCTACTACCGCCGGCTCGAGCGCGAGTCGCAACTGCTGCTTGCGCTCGATCCCTACCTCCCCGACGCAGAGCAACCCCCCTTCGACTTCGATCTCTCCTACAACTACTACCCGGAGGCCTACCTGAGGCCCGGGCCGGCGGTGCGCATCTACCGGATCGAGAACTGCCGGCAGCAGTACGGAACGGTGCCCGA
>JBBSNQ010000260.1:0-2707 GCA_038232575.1 Solirubrobacterales bacterium
GAGGCTCAGCTCGAGGGCGATGACGAGCCGGTCCGGCCAGCCGCGCCGCTCGACGAGCTCCTCGAGGAGCGCCCAGCGGGCCTCGGCCTCGGCGACCTCCTCCAGCCGACGGCGCGCCTGTTCGATGTGGCCCCCTACGCAGAACCTCACCCACGCAGCGGCGTTGCGCTCGGGCCGATAGGTGCCGCCCCGGGCCTTCTGAAGCGCCGCGCAGTAGGCATCGGTGTTGCGGCCCAGGTACTCCTCGATGGAGACGAGCTCAGGCGCCAGCAGTCCCTCGCGCGCGAGCATGAGCGACTGCACGATCCGCGCGATGCGGCCGTTGCCATCGCGAAACGGGTGCACGGAGACGACATGAAGATGCGCCATGGCCGCTCGCACGACGACGTGGGCGTCGAGGTCACGCCGATCGAGCCACTCCACGACCTCGTTCATGAGCGTCGGCACCTCGTCCTGGTGGGGCCCGACGTACGCGGGGGGTCGACCGGGCGGGCCGGTCACCTCGACGGGGCTCCGCCGGTACACGCCTGGCAGCTTGTGCTTCTGGAAGCAGCACGCATCGAAGTGCAGGTCGAGGATCACGCGGTCCACCCATCGGAAGCCCGGATCCCCGGCCATGATCCCAACGTGGTCCATTGCGCGCGAATAGCACGCGAGCGCCATGCGGTCCTCGTCGCGGGGATCCGGCTGCTCCTCGCCGCTGGCGATCGCCAAGGTGTCGGCCGCCGGGACGTGGAAGCCCTCGATCTCGATCGAGCTCTCCGCGGCGGACGCGCGCCACTGGCGGCGCAGGCTGCCGAGCCACGGGCCGGCGCTGCCGGCCCGGTCGCCTAGGCGTTGGCGCAGCTCGGCGAGCTCGGCGAGCTCGCGGACGAGCCGGGCGGAGATCGAGGGCGTGGTGAAGAGCACGCACTACAGGGTAACGTCTATACGATTATGCGTATGTTCTCCCAAGGGTCCGCAATCCGGCCGCCGCCAGCGGCGGCCGCTCGCCCTCACCCCAGCCGCGCCACGGCGCCCGCGACCTCCTGCCACCACGCGCGCGCCTGGTCGGTCTCGGCGCGCCCGATCCGCTCGCGCGTGTAGCGCAGCAGCTGGCGCTGGCCGCCGAGCGCGACGATCCCGTCGCCGGTGACCGCGAAGCGCCCGTCGGCGAGCACCACGAGCGCGCCCGGCTCGTCGCGGCGGGTGCGCAGACGGCGCAGCACCGCGAGGCCCTCGATCTCAGCCGGCGCGGCTGGATCGCCGCCGTCGGTCGAGCTCCAGGGCTTGACCGAGAAGATCGGCGAGCGGCCCGCGAGCACCGGCAGCGGCGCCTCCTCGGGCGCGATCGGACCGCTGCGCCAGCGCTCGAAGAGGCCCTGGACCTCCACTCGCGCGCGCTCGCGGACGAGGATGTGCAGTTGGTCCCCGCCCTCGATCGCGGTCGAGCCGCGGGGCAGCAGCGCCTCCTCGCCGCGCACCATCACGCTCACGAGCGCGTCGCGCGGCAGCATCAGCTGGTTGACGAGGCGCCCGACGATCGCGTCGTGCTCGCCGACCGGGAACTCGAGCACCTCGGCGCCGAGACGGCGGATCATGCCGACCTCGTGCAGCGACCGCGTCAGCGCGGGCTCGTCGGAGGTCAGGCCGAGCGCGCGCGCGAGCGGGTCGAGCGTCGCGCCCTGGATCAACGTCGAGGCGAGCACGACGAAGAAGACGATGTTGAAGAACACGCGCGAGTCGTCGACTCCCTCGATCACCGCGAACGTCGCGAGCACGATCGGGATCGCGCCGCGCAGCCCCGCCCAGCCGATCAGCGTCCCCTCGCGCGGGCTAAATCCCCACGGCAGCGTGCAGACGTAGGCCGCGAGCGGCCGTGCGAGGAGCATCACCACCGCCGCGATCAGCAGGCCCTCACCGGCTATTCCGACCAGCTCCGACGGGGCGACGAGCAGCCCGAGCGTGAGGAAGACCGCGATCTGGCTGACCCACGCCAGGCCGTCGTGGAAGTCCTCGATCGTGCGCCGCGCGGGGATCTGCGCGCTGCCGAGCGCCACCCCGGTGATGTAGACGGACATGAAGCCCGAGCCGTGGAGGAAGTCGGCCGCGCCGAAGCCGACGGCGGCGGTCGCGATCGACGCGACGGGGTAGAGGCCCGTCGAGGCAAAGCGCGCGCGGCGGAAGGCCAGCGCCGCGGCCCCGCCGATGGCGAGGCCGACGAGCAGGCCGATGCCGAGCTCGCCGACCACCAGCAGCGCCATGTCGAGCGGGCCGTAGTCGGGCCTGCCGATGAACTCGATGAATCCGAGCACCAGCACCACCGCCACCGGGTCGTTGAAGCCCGACTCGCCCTCCAGCACGCGTGCCAGGCGCCGGTCCAGCTGCGAGCCGCGCAGCACCGAGAAGATCGCCGCGCTGTCGGTCGCCGCGACGATCGAGCCGAGCAGCAGGCCCTGCAGCGTCGAGAGGTCGAGCAGCAGCGTCGCCGCGAGGCCGGTCACGACGGCGGTGACCACGGTCCCCGCGAGCGCCAGCGACAGGCTCGCTCCCAGCGCCGGGCGGAGCTCCCCCCAGCCGGCCGCGAGGCCGCCCTCGAAGAGGATGAACGCGAGCGCCACGATCCCGATCGTGCGGGCCAGCTCGACGTCCTCGATCGAGGCGCCGAACTCGATCCAGCCGAGCCCGTCGGAGCCGATCAGCATCCCGACGCCGAGGAACAGCACGA
>JBBSNQ010000261.1:0-2691 GCA_038232575.1 Solirubrobacterales bacterium
CGAGCCCACACGGCTTCGAGGAGAGCGCGCAGGACGTCGCCGCGATCGGGCGGGCCGATCTGCTCGTCCACGTCGGCGCAGGGCTCGAGGAGAACCTCGCGCGTCCGATCGAGCAGTTCGACGGACCGAAGGTCGCACTCGTCGATCAGCTCGACGATCCGCGCCGGCTCGGCGCGCGGGAACGAGGTGAGGCGGGCTTGGGACGCGGTGGGGGGGGCAAGGAACGGAACGAGACGGGCAGCGAACGGCGCACAGCGGGCACGCCATCCCGCGGGACCACGGACCCGCACTTCTGGATGGACCCCACGGCGACCGCGGAGCTCCTTCCGGGGCTGGCCGCCGCGCTGAGCGAGGTGGACGCCCGCCACGCGCAGGACTACGAGCGCCGCGCTGCCGCCTACGAACGGCGGCTGCGCCGCGTGGACCGCGAGATGAGGGCCGTCCTGGCTCCGGTGCCCGAGCGCGCACGCAAGCTCGTCACCTCGCACGACTCGCTTGGCTACTTCGCCCGGCGCTACGACTTCGAGGTCGTCGGCGCCCCGTTTGGCCTCTCACCGGACGCCCAGCCGAGCAGTGCCACGGTTGGGCGGCTGATCGAGCGCGTCGAGCGCCAGCAGGTGCCCGCGATCTTCGCCCAGCGGGGCGACAACCCGGCGGTCCTGCGTCAGATCGCGCGCGAGGCAAACGTCGGCGTGGTCGACGACCTGCTGGTGTCCGGAGTCGAAGGCGACGGCTCCTACGAGCAGGCGCTCCTCTTCGACGCGCGCCGCGTGGCGGGGGCACTCGGGGGATGAGCGCGGGCGGGGGCTCCCCGCGTAGCTCGGTGCCGCAAGGATCTCCCGCGTTCGTCGTCCGCCACCTCTCGGTCGCCTACGGGCCGGTGCTGGCGCTCGAGGATGTGGATCTCGAGGTCCCGCGCGGCCGCACGGTGGCGGTGCTCGGGCCGAACGGAGCCGGCAAGAGCACGCTGTTCGAGGCCGCCGTCGGCCTGATCGAGGCGCACAGCGGAAGCCTCCAGCTGGCGGACGACCGGATCGCGTACGTCCCCCAGCGGCTCGACCTCGAGCCGAGCTTTCCGGTCACGGTTGCCGATGTCGTGGGGATGGGCCGCTGGGGCGAGCTCGGCTGGTGGCGGCAATCCGGCAGGCGCGATCGCGAGCTCTGCGACCAGGCGCTCGAGGCGCTCGGAATCTCGGACCTCGCCACCCGCAGGCTCGGGGAGCTCTCGAGCGGCCAGCGTCAGCGCGCCCTGCTGGCGCAGGCCGTAGCGCAGGACGCGCAGACCCTGCTGCTGGACGAGCCCCTCAGCGGGCTCGACCGGCCGACCGCGGAGCTCGTCGGCCGCCTGATCGCCGGCTGGCGCGAGCAGGGACGCACCGTGCTCGTCGCCACGCACGACCTGCAGAGCGTCACGCGCGACTTCGATCTCGTGCTGTGCCTGAACCGGCGGGTAGTCGCCTTCGGCGAAGCGCGACAGACCACGACGCCCGAGGTCCTGCGCGAGACCTTCGGCGAGCAGCTCGTGCAGCTCGGCGAATCGCTCGTCGAGGTCGTCGACCACCACCAGCCGGGAGGCCCGTGGAGTCGCTCCTGATCGAGCCCTTCGAGGCCGAGTTCATGCGCTCGGGGGCGGCAGCCGCGATGCTCGTCGGCCTGCTCTGCGGCGTGGTCGGCTGCTTCGTCCTCGTAAGGGGAATGGCGCTCATGTCCGACTCGCTCGCCCACGGCGTCATCCCCGGGATCGCCGCCGCGATCCTCCTGACCGGCGGGACCGTCGCGGCCGCGAGCCAGCCCGAGGTGCTCGCCGGCGGACTCGCCGGCGGACTGGCGACCGCGGGCGCCACTCGGCTCGTCCATAGGAGCGGGCGCTTTCGGGAGGACACGGCGACGGCCGTCGTCTTCGTCTTCATGCTGGCGCTCGGCGTCGTGCTCGTGTCTATGCTCGACAGCTTCTCGGCCGGGCTCACGTCGTTCCTATTCGGCGACGTGCTCGGAATCGACCCCGGGCAGCTACCGCTCACGGCCGGGCTCACGGCTGCCCTGCTCGCCGCGACCGCTCTCCTCTACCGGCCCTTCATGCTGATCTCCTTCGACCGCCGCCGCGCCGCCGCGCTCGGTGTCGACGTCGGCCGCATGGAGCTCGCGCTGACGCTGTTCGTCGCGGTCGCCATCGTCGTGGGCTTCCGCGTCGTCGGCGCGCTGCTCGTGCTCGGACTGCTGCTCGCTCCCCCGGCCGCGGCCGCGCTTGTCACGAGCCGCATGCCGGCGATGATGGCGGTCTCGGCGGGCATCGCCGCGGCGAGCGGCCCGCTCGGACTGCTCATCTCATGGCATCTCGAGGTGGCCGCGGGCGCCACGATCGTGCTCGTCGCGGTGGCGGCGTTCCTGCTGCTGCTCCTGGCGCAGGCCGTGCCGCGCCGGGCCTAGCGAGCGCGCTCGCCTACCGCCGCGCAGCTCGGGCACTCGCCGCGCAGGATCACGTCGTGCCCGCCGACCCGGTAGTCGAGCTGGCGGGCGACGCGATCGATCGCGCGCTCGAGCTGAGCGTCCTCGAAGGCGTTGATCTGCCCGCAGCTGTCGCAGACGAGGTGATGGTGGTGCTCGCCGCTCGGGTCGGCGCGCTCGTAGCGGGCGGCCGCGCCCTCGCCGACGTCGAGCCGCTGCACGAGCCCGAGCTCGTCGAGCAGCTCG
>JBBSNQ010000262.1:0-2655 GCA_038232575.1 Solirubrobacterales bacterium
CCGGCGGTCTCACCCCGCTGCTCCTGCGCGACATCGACGAGCCGGGGCTCGCCGGAATCGAGACCTACGAGCGACTCGGCGGCTACGGCTCGCTGCGCAAGGCGCTGCTCGACATGGATCCCGACTCGGTGATCCACGAGATCCAGGAGTCCGGGCTGCGCGGCCGCGGCGGCGCCGGCTTCTCGACCGGCAAGAAGGCGTCGTTCGTGCCCAAGGGCTCGATGGACAAGTACGTCTGCTGCAACGCCGACGAGTCCGAGCCGGGCGCGTTCAAGGACCGGCTACTGCTCCAGCGCGACCCCCACCGGCTGATCGAGGGGATCGTGATCGCGGCGGCGGCGACCGGTGCCAACAAGGCGTTCATCTACATCCGGGGCGAGTACGAGCTGCAGGCGGAGATCGTGGGGCGCGCGATCGCTGAGGCCTACGAGCGCGGCTACCTGGGCGAGCGCATCCTGGGCTCTGAGCATTCGGTCGAGCTCGTGCTCCACATCGGCGCCGGCGCATACATCTGCGGCGAGGAGTCGGCGCTACTCGACTCGCTCGAGGGCAAGCGCGGCAACCCGCGCCTGAAGCCTCCGTTCCCAGCCAACCGCGGCCTCTTCCAGGGCCCGACGCTGATCAACAACGTCGAGACGCTCTGCACGCTGCCCTACGTGATCGCGATGGGGGCGCAGGAGTACTGCAAGCTCGGCACCGAGAGCTCGCCCGGGACGAAGATCGTCTCGGTCTCGGGCAACGTCCAGCGCCCGGGCAACTACGAGGTCGCGCTCGGCACGCCCTCGCGCGAGATCATCTACGGGCTCGCCGGCGGGCCGCCCGAGGGCCGCAGCGTGAAGTGCTGGTTCCCCGGCGGCTCCTCCGCACCCGTGCTGAGCGGGGACGAGCTCGACGTCGCGTACGACTTCGACAGCCTGAGCAAGGCCGGCTCGATGCTCGGCTCGGGATCGATCATCGTCGTCGACGACTCGCAGCCCCTCGTCCCGCTCGCGCTGCGGCTCGCACAGTTCTACCGCCACGAGTCCTGCGGTAAGTGCGTCCCGTGCCGAGAGGGCACCAACTGGACCGTCAAGACGCTCGAGCGGATCGACTCGGGCGAGGCGACCCCGATGGACCTCGAGATCATGGCCGGCGTGCAGGAGAACATCATCGGCAACTGCCTGTGCGTGCTCGGCGACTCGATGGCGATGCCGATCGGCTCGATGATCAGGAAATTCCGCGACGAGTTCGAGGCGCACATCGAGCAGGCCCGCGCGCGCAACGAGGGCGCCGTGGTCGAGGTCGGCGCCGGCGAGCTGGCGAGCGTCGGCGGGGCGGGGCCGAGCTGATGCCGAGGCCCGAGCCCAGCTTCGTCACGTTCGAGATCGACGGCCGCGAGGTGCGCGCACCGGAGGGGTCGATGCTGGTCGACGGCGCCAAGCACGGCGACGTCGAGATCCCCTACTTCTGCTACGAGCCGAAGCTCGGCGCGCCGGTCGGGGCGTGCCGCATGTGCCTCGTCGAGATCGACGGCATCCCGAAGCTCCAGACCGCGTGCTCGACGCCGGTCAAGGACGGCATGGTCGTGATCACGACCTCCGATCGCGTCAAGCAGGCGCAGAACGCGATCGTCGAGTTCCTGCTCGTCAACCACCCGCTCGACTGCCCCGTCTGCGACAAGGGTGGGGAGTGCCCGCTGCAGGACATCACCTTCGGCTGGGGGCCCGGTCGATCGCGCTTCATCGAGCCAAAGCGCCACTTCCGTAAGCCGCTCGAGCTCTCACCGCTGGTGGCGATCGACCGCGAGCGCTGCATCCTCTGCTACCGCTGCGTGCGCTTCTCGCAGGAGATCTCCGAGGACTACCAGCTCGTCTTCGTCGAGCGTGCCGACGACACCTACGTCGGCACGCACGGGAGCCACCCCTACGTCGCGCCCTTCTCGGGCAACATCGTCGAGCTCTGCCCGGTGGGCGCGCTCACCTCGACCGCCTACCGCTTCCGCGCGCGCCCCTGGGACGACGTCGAGCAGGGCGGGTCGGTCTGCACGCTCTGCCCGAGCCAGTGCAACGTGTCCTTCAGCGTGCGCGACGACGAGAAGGTCGTGCGCGTGCTGGCGCGCGACAACCATGACGTGGACGACGGCTGGTTGTGCGACAGGGGCCGCTTCGGCTACCAGGCGATCCACGCCGCCGACCGCATCACGCAGCCGTTGATGCGTGAGGAGGAGAGCGGCTCGCTCGTCCCGGCCTCCTGGGAGGACGCGCTCGCAGTCGCGGCCGCCAGCCTGCGCAGCGCGGGCGCCGGGACGGCCGCGCTCGTCGGCGGCGAGGCGACCAACGAGGAAGGCTTCCTGATCCAGCGTCTGATGCGCGGAGCGCTCGGCTCGCCGCACGTGGACTCGCGGGCCGGCGGCGGACTGAGCGGAGAGCACGCGCGCGCGCTCTCCCAGCCCGTGCTCGGCGCCGCGGTGCCCGACATCGACTACGCCGGCGCGGTGCTGGTGCTCGACACCGAGCTCGTCGACGAGGCGCCGATGCTCGACCTGCGCGTGCGCAACGCCGCGCGCCGCAACAACGTCAAGGTCGTCGTCGCCACGAGCCGCCCGAGCACGCTCGATCCGAACGCAGACGCGATCGTGCGCTTCGCGCCCGGCGCGGCGGAGGCCGTCCTCGGCGC
>JBBSNQ010000263.1:0-2625 GCA_038232575.1 Solirubrobacterales bacterium
ACCGGGGCGGACCCCGAGCGCTCGGAGCTCCGGGTCGAGGGCATCCACGGCGAGGCGCGGACGCTGCGCTACGACCAGCTGATCGTCGCCCTCGGCTCGGTCTCGCGCGTGCTCCCAGTGCCCGGCCTGGCCGAGCACGGCGTGGGCTTCAAGACGATCTCCGAGGCGATCGCGCTGCGCAACCGGGCGCTGCTCAACCTCGAGGTCGCAGAGTCGCTCGAGCACCGGGAGGAGCGGCGCGAGTACCTGACATTCGTCTTCGTGGGCGGCGGCTACGCCGGGCTCGAGGGAATCGCAGAGCTGCAGGACTTCGTCGCCGACGTGATCGAGCGCTACCCGCGCTGCCGGCTCGACGGCACGCGCTGGATCCTCGTCGAGGCGCTCGACCGTGTGATGTCGGAGATTCCGGCCGGCCTGGCCGAGTTCGCGAGCCGCGAGCTGCAGGCGCGGGGGATCGAGATCCGCACCGGTACGAGGCTCGATGCCGTCGCCGCCTCGACGTGCACCCTGTCGACCGGCGAGACGCTGCCGGCGCGCACGGTCTGCTGGACCGCGGGGGTGAAGCCCGGGCGGATCGTCGGCGAGCTCGGGCTCGAGCTGGGAGACGGGGAGCGGATCGAGGTCGACCGCACGCTGCGGGCGAGCGGCCAGCGCAACGTCTGGGCGATCGGCGACGCCGCCGCAGTGCCGGACCCGACGCGCAGCGACGGCGGGCCCTGCCCGCCGACCGCCCAGCACGCGATCCGCCAGGGCCGCCGGGCCGCCGACAACGTCGCGCGGGCGCTGCGCGGCGCTCGCGCACGGCCCTTCCGCTACAGGACGCGCGGCGTCTTCGTCGACCTCGGCCGCCACAAGGCGGTGGCCAACATGTCCGGCCTCAAGCTGCGGGGGTTCCCGGCATGGTTCGCGGCGCGCACCTACCACCTCCTGATGATGCCGCGCGCGGGGCGCAGGCTGCGCCTCGTGGCCGACTGGACGGTCGGCCTCTGCTTCGGCCGCAGCTCCTCGGAGCTCGGCCAGCTCGGGCACCCACCGTCGCTCGCAGAGCACGTGGAGGGAGCGCCACCGCCCGGGGAGGAGTGACCACCGCCGTCGTCCGGGACGGCGCCTAGCGTGGGCGCGGTGATCGCCAAGGTCGAGCCGCTGACCACGGCGCGCGTGCTCCGGGGGCCCTTCGACTACCGCCTCGCCGGCGCGATGGAGGGGATCGGCGTCGGCGCGCTGCTCGTCGTGCCGTTCGGTCCCCAGCGCGTGCTCGGCGTGGTGGTCGACGTGGCCGAGCACAGCGAGCTCGCGCCCGAGCGGCTGGTCGAGCCGCTGGCGGCGCTCGAGCGCGACGTCCCGGCCGAGCTCGTGCGGCTCGGGCTGTGGGTCGCGGAGGAGTACTGCTCGACCCCGGCGCGCGGACTCGGACTCGTGCTGCCGCCGGGGACGGGCAAGGGCTCCCGTCCACGGGTCGGGACGCGGCGCGCGCTCGTCGCCGCGCTCAGCGATGCCGGAGGAGACGGGCGCGGGCGTGACGGAGACCGGCGCGGGCAGGCTGCGGCTGCTGACGGCAGGCGCCTCGGCAAGCGCCAGCTCGACGTGCTCGACGCGCTCTCCGCCGGCCCGCTCACCGTCTCCGAGCTCGTGCGCCTGAGTGGATGCTCGCGCTCCGCGGTGCAGGCGCTCGAGCAGCGCGGGCTGCTCACGATCGGGCGCGAGGAGCTCCGCCGCCGCCCGTCCGAGCACTCGGTGGGCGGCGGCGATCAACCTGCACGGGCGCTCAGCGGCGCCCAGGCGGCGGCACTCGACCAGGTGCTCGCCGCGTTCGACGCCCCGGCGGGCGCTGACCGCCGTCTGCTGCTCCACGGTGTGACCGGGAGCGGCAAGACCGAGGTCTACCTGCGATCGGTCGCCGCGGCGCTCGAGCGCGGACGCTCGGCGATCGTGCTCGTGCCCGAGATCGCCCTGACACCGCAGACGGCGAGCCGCTTCCGCGAGCGTTTCGGCGCCGAGGTCGCCGTGCTGCACTCGAAGCTCGGGGCGGGCGAGCGCTACGACGAGTGGGTGCGCCTGCGCCGCGGCGAGGCGAGGGTCTGCGTCGGGCCGCGCTCGGCGATCTTCGCGCCCGTCGCAAAGCTCGGCCTGATCGTGGTCGACGAGGAGCACGACGCCTCCTACAAGCAGGAGGGCGACCCGCGCTACGACGCGCGGCGGGTGGCCGAGCGCCGTGCCGAGCAGTCCGAGGCAGCACTCGTGGCAGGCACGGCGACGCCTCGGCCGGAGAGCCGCGAGCGGCTCGCGCGGGTCGCGCTGCCCGAGCGCGTCGATGGCCGGCGGCTGCCGCCGGTCGAGCTGGTCGCGAGCCGAGCAGCGCCAGGCGCTCTGCACCCCCGCACCCGCGAGGCGCTCGAGCAGGTGCGCAGCCGTGGGCAGAAGGCGATCGTGCTGCTCAACCGGCGCGGATGGTCGAGCTTCCTCTCCTGCCGCGACTGCGGTCGCGCCTGGTCCTGCCCGGCCTGCGACGTGACGCTCGTGCTCCATCGCGAGGCCGGGCGGCTCTGCTGCCATCACTGCGGGCACGCGGAGGCGGCTCCGGCCGCCTGCCCGGACTGCGGCTCGGTGTCGGTTGGACGGCACGGG